>CAMJAO010000109.1 GCA_946403615.1 uncultured Prevotellaceae bacterium | reverse complement strand
CCGCGGTTGAGCAGGAGTTGGGGATCGAGCGCCTGTGTGCGCTGGGCAATCATGTTGATGCGGTGACGCTCGTTGGTGATTTTTCGTTCTACGAGTGCCGGTATGCGCTGTTCGTAGAGCGAGAGTTTGTGACTGTTGCTGTCGATGCGCCGTTGCATGGCAGCCGCCATGCGTGCGTAGAGGCGCTCCACCCTACCCTCTTGTTTGGTCTTTGCCACGGTGAAGAGAGCGGGAATGGTCTGTGCGAGCCGTTCAAGCCTTAACCGTTGTGTCTCCATTTTTTGGGTGACATGTCGCACGATAATCTGCTGGGCGTAATCGATACGGTCGAGAACCAGTTTGAGGTGATTGATGAGGAACGCTGCAGCCG
This sequence comes from uncultured Prevotellaceae bacterium, assembly GCA_946403615.1. Lineage (GTDB taxonomy): Bacteria > Bacteroidota > Bacteroidia > Bacteroidales > Bacteroidaceae > Prevotella. Next base: position 6,607 of record CAMJAO010000109.1, on the reverse strand, counting down.
CTGTGGGTGTTTTCACACGCGTGTGTGAAATCATGTCGAGCACACTCTCATCGCGGTCGTGTCCGATGCCCGTGATAACAGGCAACGGGAAATTGGCCACATTACGCGCCAAATCGAGCGTGTCAAAGCCTGAAAGGTCGCTGGTGGCACCGCCGCCACGCGCGATGACCACACAGTCGAAGTCGTCGATTCGTTTGTTGATGGCGTTGAGTGCGCCTATCACACTGTTCTCCACTAATTCGCCCTGCATGACAGAAGTGAATAACTCCGTGTGGAACACGAACCCGTATTCATTGTCGGCCAATTGGTTGCAGAAATCTCCGTAACCTGCTGCACTGGCACTGGAGATAACGGCGATGCGGTTGGCAAACATAGGCAAGGTGAGTTCTTTGTTGAGGTCGAACACCCCTTCTTCCTTCAAAACCCGGATTATCTCCTGGCGTTTCATGGCCATCTCGCCCAACGTGAAGGCAGGGTCGATGTCGTCGATTACCCATTTGAAGCCGTAATTCTCATGAAACTGGGCGGAGACACAGAGCAACACCTTCATACCTGAGTGAAGCGATTGGCCGGTGATCCGCTCAAAATGAGGCCGCACCAACAGCCATGTCATGCGCCAACAGACAGCGGAAGCCTTTGCTATGGGCGTATTGCTCTTGGACGATTTCTGTATCAGTTCCATATAGCAATGACCACCATGTTCGCGCGACTCTGACAATTCGGCCTCGACCCAGTACTGACCGGGCAAGGCGTTTTCTATCGCCTCGCCAACCAAATGGTTGAGTTCGTAAAGGGTGTAGTGTTTGGGCATTGTTTGGGCATTGTTTGGTCGTTTGGGAGATTGGGCGTTTGGTCGTTTGGGAGATTGGGCGTTTGGTCGTTTGGGAAATTGGTCGTTTGGTCGTTTGGGAGATTGGGAGTGATGGGGAATTATGGGAGAACTGGGAGAAAGAGGACTAATCTCTCACTTCTTACCTCTTACCTCTTGCCTCTTACTTCCTGCCTCTTGCTTCTTACTTCTTACCTCCCGCCTCCCATGCTTTTTGGAAGTCGGGGATGCCGTATCCGAAGACGTTGTCGGGATAGTCGTATTGGTGGGCGCTCTGACGTACCAATTCAATGATTTCCTTGGCGGTTTTACCAGGTAAAGCCTGCCAGAGGCAAGTTACCATGCCCGCCATGATGGGCGACGAGAACGAGGTGCCCATGTCGAAACTGACAGCGCCCCTGCCACTGATAGTCGCAGCCCCGCTGCCGAGGGCCATCACGTCGGGTTTGACACGTCCGTCAGCACTAGGACCCACGCTACTGAACGACGCGTTTTTCCTTGCGGAGTTGACGGCTCCCACGGTGAGGATATTATCTGCGTCGGCAGGGAAACCGATTTTCTTCCACATACCCATGCCGTCGTTGCCCGCGCTGTTGCAGAGAATGATTCCCTTGTCGGCCAACATCGATGCGGAGCATGAGATGAGTGCGGTATGCCCGTCGAGTTCACGGTAGAGATGGTCGCCTTCATTGCCGTCGAAGTCCTGATAACCCAGCGAACTGTTGATCACATCCACGCCCACGGAGTCGGCAAACTCAGCGGCGGCAGCCCAGTAATCCTCCTCGGCCAGCGTTTCGGTATAATTATCCTCTGACCTGATGAGCCAGAAAGAAGCCTCAGGCGCTGTACCCACGATATAATCAGGCTCGTTGGCACCTATGCAGGAGAGCACCCTCGTGCCATGATCGTGATCGACATAGAGACCGGAAGAGGGTGTAGGCACAACATCGTGAGTTCCAATGACTTTGATTTTCTTCAGCACCGGCACCTGATCTACATTCATAAAACCACCATCGAAAACAGCGATGGTCATGCCTTTGCCTTTGAAACCCGCCTGATGGAGGGGCTTGCCGTTGAGCATATTGATTTGCACTTCGGCAGCACCGTAATAACTGCCGGGGTGATGTTCTTTCTCGCCGAGAGTGTTTTGGATCCTGTCGCGTTTTTTGAGGACGACCGTGTCGGGTGAAGTCCATACTTTCATGGCACGGCTCACGAAAGGCAGTTCACACAGGCGCTTTACGGTCATGGTGTCGGCAACCTTAACCAGCACGGTGTTGTTCCACTTGCTCTTGCAAAGAATCTGGCAGCCAGAAAACCTGATTTGATTCATGTAGGCTTCGGGTTGCGGCAAGTCGGTCATATCAATATCTAAATGCTGTCTTTTCCTCCGTTCAATGGCTTTTTTAGAGAGGAAAGCCTCAGGACGGTCAATACGGTATGGAGTGCCGTTCTTATCGGTGAGATAGAGACGGTACATATAACTTTTGGCGCCAGGATATTCTTGGTCGGCCGCATTGGCAGTGGTATGCAACAAGGGAGCCCAAATAGCGGCCATCATCAGAAACAGGATTTTTCTCATCATGTCAGTGTCTGTATTGATTTTGTAGGCACAAAATTAGCGAAAAAAATCTATACCGACGGCAGGACTTCCTTAAAAAATATATAATTGAGGTTAAGAGGTTATAAGGTGATGAGAATTTAACCCAAATCGGTCACTAGCGTTGTGATGATAACCGTTTTTTGAGCAGATGCTTTGCCGGTTTGATGGAGCTTGTGGCTAAAATGACGAAACAGATGACAAAAAAAGGTTGTTAAAGCATTATCGTCTAATGACCGATTTGGGGTTAAGGCAAGAAAGACAATTACAGCCTCATGACACGTTTCAATTCCAGATTCTCGTAACCTTCCGGACAGTGGGTGGAGAGATAAACGGTGGGATTCTTCTTCATAAACTCGCGCACACGGTCGAGAGTTTCACGGGCAGCCTTGATGTCCTCGAACACGATGCTGAGTTTGTTAGCTTTCAGGGCTGCATCGCAATAGGTCACGTCGCCGTGGAACATGTAGTATAGACCTTCGTTCTCGGCAATGATGATGCTGTTTCCATTGGTGTGTCCCTTGGCCTCGATGAAATAGATACCTTCTGCCACTTTCATTGAGTTGGGGAAGTTGTGATAGGATCCATCCTCAAAAGTGGCACGGATGATGTTGTCGCCCTCTAACTTCATAGCATCAGCGTCTTCTGTAGAGATATAGACTTTGGCATTGGGGAAGTATTCCAAGGCAGCCGTATGGTCGGGATGTTTGTGAGTGATGAGAATCTTCGTCACCTGTTCGGGTTTATAACCAAGAGCCTCGAAGGCTTCCATATAGTCGGCAATCTTCTCGCCCATATAGAGCGGAGCACCGAGTTTTTTGGCAGGAGCAGACATACCGGTTTGGAAGCCCGTATCCACAAGAATCACTTCATCGCCTGTATCGATGAGAAAGTTCTGCAACGAACTGCGATAGATGATTTGATCGTCGAATTTCTCCTTGCCTTCTTCACCGCCAAAAGCGAACGGCTGGTTCATGAATCCGCCGTCGAACATTTTGATTGCTTTGATTTCCATAATGTTTTAGGTTGATGAGTTATTGTATATTGAAATGTTTTGTAATACGACACCCGGGTCTAACAGGTAGATTTTGAGGCTCTGGCGGCCTGAGAGCGAAGCGGGAATCCGGATGCTGCGAGAGGCATAACCCCGCAACACATTCCAACGCCATTCAGCCGTGAAGTCATCTGCATGAATGGAAAAGACTTGAGGCCTTTCGTCGCCTAACTGTACTGCATAGCGCACATCACGACCCGCATAGACATGGAGAGTCGGCAATGTACGAATCTCTATGGTTTTATCTCCAGGTTGCAGGTCAATCATGTATTCTACATACGGGGCAACTGTCAACTCTGACTTCTCATAGGACGGCGTGTCGAAAGGAAAGACCATGATGGCATCGGAAAAGCCCAAGCCCTCTATCCTTGTAATTTTACCTGCTCCTGACTTCCGGCCATCGTGTGCTGACTGATAATCATCAGCGGGAATACGCAGGCGAGGTTCAGCATCGAAAGGCGGCCAGAGACCGATGAACATGCGGTCTATGCGGGCATCGGGTTTCACCTCGGAAACGGAAAGACGGTTCTTGCCTTTCTTCAGATGCAGCACGCCTACCTTGCTCCACATCGGTCCGACATAGGGAGCATGCCACACATTATTAATCGGTGTGGCAGACGCATCGAAGGAGTCATTATCCGTGGTAACATGACAGAACACGTTATCCTCCGGGGCTTTGGAGAAGTTGCGGATATGCGAGAGCGCCTCTATCCAGAGCGGGATGTCGGCCTCATTTTCACATTCGATGACAAGTCCATCAGCCGAGAGGGCATCAGCCACATTGAGAAAACGTGCCTTTGGCGCACGTTTCGTCTGTGAAAGCAAATCGGGCGTCGCAACAGGCTGCTCAATCTTGTCTGACCTGAACCAATGGTAAGGCTGCCAGTTGAAGAACTCACGCCATTTTCCTTGCCGGATGTCTTCGTTGTAGCGGCGTGTCCAATCATTGAGTCCGTTGAACATCTCTTTTACGCGATTGGCATCGGCCATGGAGCCCAGGCTGTCAAGTCGCGTAGCGCAGACCATGCTGCGACGAGCCAGCAACTGATACTCATTGAGCATGGCTGCCCCGCGAACCGGATAGGAAACAAGTTCGAAATAAGCATCCTGCAAGTAATCGGGAATGCGGTAGGCAAGCGATTCAACCTCGGTCTCAAGTTTTCTGGCCTCGCTAAGCCGTTCAGCCACCTGTTGCTCCGTATAGTTGACGAACCAGACGTGAGCGTCTTTCCCGTCGGCCTGCAACCGATAATAACGGGCTATCAAGTCGGCGATGTCTTGTGCCACGGAGGAGCCGAAAGTCTTTTCAGCCCAATATTTTATATAGTTGTGAGCCTCTGCGGGTTGCCAGCGGTTGATGTCCCACGCCAAATCCATGACAAAAGAGATTTCTTTCTCGGCGGGTTTGATGTCACCCACATTGAACACCCAGATTTTCCTTGCCCCATAGGTATAGGCCTTTGTCAGTTCTATGGAGAGGAAAGCAGGCGACAGCGGACTGAGCCATATCCAACTGGCCGGGTCGCCGTGATATGACAGGTGGTAATAAATGCCCGCACCGCCCTTTCGTTGCTGCTCATGAGGATTCGAGAGATTGCGGCAGTAGCCATGCTTGTCATCGCTCCAGAGAAGAGTCACATCGTCGGGCACCTGTAACCCGTTGTGATAGGCATCGAGCACCTCCTCGTAGGTACACAGTACCTGCGGAATGTCCTCAATAGGCTTGTTGATGTTGCGACGGAGCATATCTCGCTGGTCGTTGATAGCTTGTTGCATGAGGGCGACACGCTCCTTGGTGTCATTGGCCCCTTCCATCGGATAGTCATGAATGCCTCGAAGGCCGAGGGTATAGGTGTTCTCGTATTTGCCATTGGTTTTGACACGCTCCTCCCAATAGTCCTGCATCGTCTTGCGGTTGGTGATGTAGTTGAAGTCACCCAAACCGCTCTCACCTCTGGCTTTCGCCCGTTCATTCACTGCTTTCCATTCGCCCTCATTGTTACGGAGCATTTGTTCGCAGTGCGACGACCCCATCACGATGGCATAGTCATCTGCCAGACGGGCATTCTCAGGGTCATCGTTGAAAGCCTGTGTACCAGGATGCATGGCGGGCCACAGATAATTGGCCTTCAAGCGCAACAGCAATTCAAAGACGCGCTTGTAGGTTTTCGGCCCGACCTTTCCCGTCTCACTGTCATAGGTCTGTTCCGCCCAACGAGCCCATCCGCCGAAACGCTCGTCGTTGATAAAGATGCCGCGATATTGCACAGACGGTTCGCCCTGCTGATAGGTTCCCGGCTCAATGTAGAGAGTCTGTTTCCGGACGGGAGTGACATCAGCCCACCAATACCAGGGCGACACTCCTATGGCTTCGCTGAGGGATGTCAAGCCAAAGGCTGTTCCACGTCTGTCGCTGCCCACAATCACCAACAGCGGCGTATGGCTCTTGGGGTGCTCTATTGTCGCGACGATGAATGACTCCCACTTGCCTCGGATACCACTGACATCGATGGACCGACTCTTAACCAGCCCGTCTATCAGGTGGCTCTTGCCCAAAGTGCCCGCCACGATGGACGCACCTTTAGGCAAGTCATGCCTGACTTCAGGGCGAAAACCCGTCACCCGTTCGATGTCATCGGCGAGCATCCCGGCGGCAATACCTACCACGGGATAATCACGGGCATCTGTACATATGGCGGCCACGTTGCCGGCGGTCACCATCGGGAAATAGTCTGCCATCGGCATCTCCGTCACATGAGGGAAACTAACAGCAAACATTGTCCATACAGACATCAGCCCAACAATGAGCATTGCTATTCTTTTCATTCGATTTTTTCAAGGTAAGTCAATCAGGGCGACATACCGTCTTAAAAAGACGAATGCCGCACCCAATATCGTTCCTAACAAAGGGATGATGAATCCCGAAAAAGTGACTTTGACTACTCAGCCGGCGCCCATTTGCAACGGACGGGCGACACGATGGCACCTTCTTTCTTCAACTCTGCAAAAGCCTTGTCCACTTCCTTACGGTCGGCACCCAATGCCTTCGTCACGTCACCTGCCGAGACGGGCTTGCCAGCCTCGCGCATAGCCTGTAATACTTTCTCTTTCATGATTTTCAAAT
>CAMJAO010000108.1 GCA_946403615.1 uncultured Prevotellaceae bacterium | reverse complement strand
GCTTCATGGAAAGATCTGCCTGATGCCATCCTCTGCGCTTGGCAGGCAGGTCAGGAAGGCGGCAACAGCGTTGTCGATGTGCTCAGCGGCAAACAGTCGCCTTCAGGCAAATTCACGATGACATGGCCCGTCAAGTTCACCGACGCATACAGTTCAAAGAACTTCCCCATCGACGAAGATCCCCGCATCGACATGATGAACCAAGGCAAGAAGGGTAATGTACGCAACGTGGACTACACCAACTACGAGGAGGACATCTATGTGGGCTACCGCTACTTCGACTCGTTCGAGGTGCCCGTGAGTTATCCCTTCGGCTATGGCCTCAGTTACACCACCTTCGAGTACAGTGACGCCAAAATAGCCCAGAAGAACGACATCTACGATGTGACCGTCACTGTCAAGAACACGGGTAAGTTCGAGGGCAAGGAAGTGGTCGAACTTTATGTATCCGCTCCTGACAACAAGGCCGCCAACAAACCCGCCAAGGAACTGAAAGCCTTTGCCAAGACGAAGAACCTGAAACCCGGCGAGACTCAGACATTGACACTGAGCATCACCACTCCGGAACTGGCATCATTCGACGAGGCCGCCTCTGCATGGGTCGTGACCGAGGGTGAATACGAATTCCTGGTGGCAGCATCGTCTCAAGACATCAAGGCTACCCTCAAGGCTCCCGTCAAGAACCAGCAGACGAAGGTACATGATGTGATGAAACCACAAGAAAAGATGAATCTCTTAAAACGATAACAATCCATGAACATCCGTAAATATTGTTTAATGGGTATTACTGTAGCCGCCCTGAGCGGCTACAGTCTTTGTACCCCCGCCCAGACGCAAACGACAGGCGCAGCGCCGCTTCTCACTGAGAGCAACATCGACGAAGTGGTGAAAGCCATGACCCTCGAGGAGAAATGCCACATGGTGCTGGGCCGCGGCATGCACTTCAACGACGATGCGAAGTTTCCCGGCACAGCGGGCAGCACTTTCCACGTGGACCGTTTGGGCGTGCCCGAGACATATTGCGCCGACTCGCAACAAGGTCTGCGCATGAACGCCACCCGCGCGTGGGACCATAATGACTATTATCCCACCGACTTCGTGGCATCGATGACACTCGCTTCCACATGGGACCGCGAAGCCGCTTTCAAGGTTGGTCAAGGCATCGGCAACGAGGTGCGCGAGTTCGGACTCGACTGGATACTGTCGCCCGCCATGAACCTGATACGCAACCCGCTGTGCGGCCGCAACCATGAGTACTACTCGGAGGATCCCTACCTGTCAGGCACCATCGCCGCCGGTTATGTGCGCGGTGTACAGAGCGAGGGCACGGCTGCTTGTCCGAAGCACTTCGTGGCCAACAACCAGGAAACGAACCGCAACAACAACATCTCGCAGGTGTCACAACGTGCCCTGCGTGAGATTTACCTGAAGGCGTTCGAAATCATGGTCAAAGAGAGCGATCCTTGGACCATCATGACCTCATATAACAAGCTGAACGGTCCCTATGCCGTGCAAAACCGCGAACTGCTGACCACCATCGTACGCGATGAGTGGGGATGGAAAGGCATGTTCGTCAGCGACTGGAATGCCGGCGACGATGCCGTGGCCGCCATGCTGGCAGGCAACGACATGTTGCAACCCGGACAGGACAAACAGTATGAGGCTATCTTGGCCGCCGCGAAGAACGGCAAACTGCCCATGGCGGTGCTCGACGCTAACGTGAAGCGTATCCTGGAATATGTGGTGAAGACGCACAATTTCAAGGGTTATAAATATAACAACGAGCCCAATCTGAAAGCCCATGCCCAGACTGTCCGCGAGGTGGGTGCCGACGGTATCGTACTGCTGAAAAACAATGGCATCCTTCCGCTTGAGGGACGGGTGGTCGCCTTATTCGGATGTACCTCCTACGACTGGATTTCCGGTGGCTCGGGATTTGGCGGCACCAGCGTGGGCCATTACACCGTGTCGCTGATAGAGGGTATGCGCAAGGCCGGCTATGAGGTATATCAACCCCTCATCGCCACTTACACCCGGCATCTCGCCGCCGAGGAGAAACGTCTCTTCCCCAACGGCCGTCCACCGTTCTCACTGACACCCCCCGCACGCGCCGATGAGAAACAGTTTACCGCCGATGAACTCAACGCCGCCGTTGACGGCAGCAATGTGGCCATCATCTCCTTGGGCCGCAAGAGCGGTGAGGCGGCTGACCGCAGCGAGAGCGATTTTTACCTGAACGACGGCGAGAAACAACTCATCAAGGCCGTGAGCGAGGCTTATCATGCCAAAGGCAAGAAAGTCATCGTGTTGCTTGACATTTGCAGCCCCATCGACGTGGCCTCATGGCAAAACCAGGTCGACGCGCTCGTCTGCACCTGGCAAGGCGGTCAGGAGAGCGGTTTCTCCGTGGCCGATGTGCTCAGCGGTAAGGTCAATCCCTCCGGCAAACTGCCCATGACCTTCCAAATCAAGTATGGCGACGCCTATGCCGACAAGAACTTCCCCGCCAATGTGGATGACAAAACCCTTGGCGCCATGTTTATGTGGGGCAGTGACAAAGACAATGCTCCCAAAGAGCGTCAGCCCCAGAAGGACATCGACTTCACCAATTACGAGGAGGACATCTACGTCGGTTACCGTTACTTCGACAGTTTCGGCAAACCCGTAGCCTACCCCTTCGGTTTCGGACTCTCCTACACCACGTTCGGCTATGAGAACATGAGCGTCACCGAGGCCAACGGTGTCTATACCGTCAAGGTAGATGTGAAGAACACCGGCAATCGCGCCGGCCGCAATGTGGTAGAACTCTTCGTCGCCGCTCCCGACAGCAAGAAGGCCAACAAGCCCGAGAAGGAACTGCGCAATTATGCCAAGACACGTTTGCTCCAGCCCGGTCAGACAGAGACCGTCACGATGAATGTCCGCACTGAAGACCTCGCCTCGTTCAATGAGAAGGCTTCGGCATGGAAGACCGATGCGGGTGTTTACACTTTCCTCATCTGCTCCTCAGCCAACGACATCGAGGCCAAGGCCACTGCCAAGGTGAAATCATGGACCAAAAAGGTGAACAACGTGATGAAACCCAATGTAAAACTCAACTTATTAAAGAGATAACGATGATGACTAATATCCGAAAAATCGCGATGCTTGCCATCGCTGGTCTTGCAACGCTCAGCGCTTGCACGAAAAAAGAGGAAGTGACCCTTCAGGTTCAAACCAAATATGGCATCCTTGAGGGCTTCGAAGAAAACGGTGTGAAGAAATTCTTAGGCGTTCCTTTCGCACAGGCCCCTGTAGGCGAACTCCGTTGGAAGGCACCGCAGCCCGTCCAGCCATGGGAGGGTGTGCGCGATGCCAAGCAATTCGGCAACGACCCCATGCAGCCTGATATCTTCGGCGACATGTCGTTCCGCGGTCCTGCCCGCAGTGAAGACTGTCTCTATCTGAACATCTGGACCACTGCCGCCACGACAGACGAAGCACTCCCCGTGCTGATTTATTTCAATGGCGGCGGACTGATGGCCGGCTCTGGCAGCGAGCCCCGCTACGACGGTGCAGCCATCGCCAAAGAAGGGGTGATTGGCGTGACGGCCAACTATCGCGAGGGTGTGTTTGGATTCTTTGCACACCCTGAACTCACAGCGGCTTCCGACTACAAGGGAAGCGGCAACTACGGATTCCTCGACCAGGTGGCTGCCATCAAGTGGGTCAAGGAGAATATCGCTGCCTTCGGCGGCAACCCCGACCGTATCACCATCGTCGGCGAGTCGGCAGGTTCCTTCTCCGTGTCCCTCCTTATGTGCTCACCCCTTTCCAAGGATCTCATAGCAGGTGCCATGCTCTCGTCGGGCGCCGAGGTGCTGCCTTATAATCCCTCATCACAGGCCGATGCCGACGCCGCGGGCGCAGCCCTTCTCAAGGAAGCAGGCATCGCCTCATTGGCCGACGCCATGGCCTTGAACGCTGACTCGCTGCAGAAAATCCTTCCTCCGAAGGGTATGTCAACGGTGGTGCTCGACGGCTATTTCATGAAAGAAAGCGCAGATGCCGTCTTTGAGAAAGGTCAGCAGGCACAGGTTCCGCTGCTTGCAGGATGGAACTCGCTGGAGGGACATCCCGCGCAGATGCTCCAGGGGCAGGCTCCCACGCTTCAGAACTTCAAAAACGCCCTGAAAGCACAGTTTGGCGATATGACCGACGAGATTCTCAATGCCTACGGCATCGCTGCCGATGAAGACGTGATGAGTCAGAAAGGTCTCGACCTCGCCTCCGACCTCTTCACCGGATTCCCCACATGGAAAGCCTGCGACTATCATGTTAAAAACTCCAGCCAACCCGTCTATCGCTACCACTACATGCACCCGCGTCCTCAGGTGTCAGCCAAGATGGGCGACAAGGTTGGCGCCTTGGCTGGTGGGGTGCGCGAGAAGACCGAAGAAGAGAAAAAGGCTGCCCAGCAGCCCGAAATCGCACCGGGTGCAGTGCATTCAGCCGACATCGAGTATGCCATGGGCAACCTCGACACCAACGAATACTATGACTGGCAGAAAGAGGATTACGACATCTCGAAGTTGTTCCTGACCTATTACGCCAACTTCTGCAAGACGGGCAACCCCAATGGCGAGGGACTTCCCAAGTGGACTGCCATCACCAAGGACAATCTGGACAACGCCCCAGTCATGAAGATTGATGTGGAGTCGAAAGAGGTCGCTTCCCCCGAAAAGGAGAATGCATACCGCACACTGGAAAAATTCTACAGAAACCGCAAATAGCGCGTCCCGGTGGCAGTAAAGACCACAGCATTTGAATGGAATGCCACATTGCCATACACAGATAAAAAGAAGAGAGAGTTGCAGGCGACTCTCTCTTCTTTGTGTATAAGGATGGACTTGAATCAACGATTCTCAGTTTCAGCCCAATTATTGGTGTCCGCTAAAAGATTACAAATCATCTCAAGGGCGTCAGTCATCTGCCCTCCTATTTTAGAGGAGGGAGTGGGATGGTTTGTAATTGAATGAATAATCAGCTGTTTGTGTAGCACTTGCGAGGCTTCGGTCAAAGCCCTTCCACCTTCTTGAAAAGTTGTTCTTGGTGCCCCAGATCATTGCGGATGATGGTAAACGCCTCTGGTGTGGCTGCTCCCGGAATAATGTTGAACTGGTATTCGGCATTCCCATTGGCAGTATCAATGATACGGAAATACTCTGCTGCATCATAGCGGTATTTTCCATGGGAATACAAAAAGACATACTCACCTTTGCCAGACTGACCAATCTCGGGCACAGCTTTCTCAAAATGCCATCTTATGGTTTTGCCGTCGCCATTCATCCACAACGTGTCTTTGCCGTTTACAAAGACGCCATCGTGTGGCGGGGGTTCAGGACTATTTTGTTTAGGAGGCCGGTCTTGAACCCTACAACCAAAGATCACTAACGATACGATGGACAATAAAAACAAATGGAATAGTTTTTTCATCTTTTCTGTTATTATTTATTTTATAGGACATATATACAAATCGATATCAAAACAAATGAATGTTAAGGTCTTTCGATTGCAAATATACTCTTTTTATCTGATAATCAAAGTCAAAATGTGCAATTAAACCACTATATTGCACAAATTATGGTAAATTTTATGCGGTAAGTGTTGCGAAATTGAATATAAATAGTACATTTGTAACGCTTTTCAGGTGGTTTGCCAAGCGACGTCTCAACCACGAAACCAACATATAATCAAATTGTTACAAACGACTCCCCTTTTGTGGAAGGGAATGGCTGACGCCTTCAATCAACAATAAACAGGCATGAAAATGAAAATCGTAGTTGCTATAGATTCATTCAAGGGCTGTCTGACCTCGAACGAAGCGAATCAGGCTGCCACGGAGGGAGTCAGGAGCATTAGTCATGACGCTGAGGTTGTGCAAGTGCCTGTCAGCGATGGTGGCGAAGGTTTTATGGAGGCCTTTCACACGGCTGTCGGCGGCGAGATACAAGAAATGACAGTGTTTGATCCGCTGATGAGGCCTGTCTCTGCAAAGTATCTGCTTCGGGGTAAAGAGGCGGTGATAGAAATTGCCCAGGCCAGCGGACTGACACTGCTGTCAAAGGAGGAGCGAAACCCGATGGTGGCTACCAGTTACGGTACGGGGCAACTGGTGGCTGATGCGGTCAGAAAAGGCGCAGAACACATCATAGTCGGATTGGGCGGCAGTGCCACGAGCGATGCCGGCATCGGGATGCTTCGCGCACTAACCGACGCATTCACCCTGAATGGCACTTGGGACGACATAGAGGAGTTAAAGCCTGTACGGTTCACGATAGCCTCGGATGTGAAGAATCCGCTCTGTGGCGAGATAGGTGCCGCTCATGTGTTTGCGCCTCAAAAGGGGGCCACCACGGATATGGTTCGGCTATTGGATGAGTGCGCTAAGAGGTTTGCAGAAATCTCAGCCAGGCATTTCGGCTACGACCGTTCAGAGCAAGAAGGCGCCGGGGCCGCCGGTGGTCTTGGTTATGCGTTCCTGCAATATATGAATGCCGACTGCAAACCCGGTATCGCGCTGTTGCTTGAAACCATCCAGTTTGATGAGATTGTCAGAAATGCCGACCTCGTTATTACCGGCGAAGGCTCCGCAGACCGTCAGACGTTGATGGGGAAATTGCCCATGGGAGTCCTTCAGCAATCAGGTGGTGTACCCGTGTGCTTGATAGCTGGGTGCATCAGCGACAAAGACGACTTGCTCAAGGCAGGTTTCAGTCGTGTGGCGTGTATCAATCCCGAAGGCATCTCACTTGAGGAGGCCATGCGCAAACCAGTAGCCATCCAGAATATCCGCGACACCGTCCGCCGTCTGGTACAATCGCTTGAGGGATGAAATGTGAGAAATCGGTTGGGGTTTTCGGCTGGGATTTGCGCTTCAGGATGGGCTTGAGACTTGTCGCACCGCGACCCTTCGACCGAGCCGTTGCAGTCGCCGCAGGCGGGGCAACGG
>CAMJAO010000107.1 GCA_946403615.1 uncultured Prevotellaceae bacterium | reverse complement strand
TTTTTCTGCGCAGTGCTCACGACCGTGGCGGCAGTAAGCCTGTATGCGCAGCGTCAAGATGACGCCCAGAGTGAAGAAAATGTGCAAGAAGCCCCTGAAGCGCTGACCCAATGGCAGGCTGGCAAGACGGTCAGCGAGAATGCCGTCAAGTTGTTCGGTTTGGACCGCTGTTTCAAAGCCGAACCTATCTCTGACGCTGTCTTCGAGAGGATGAAAGGCAAGTCCTATCCTGCGAACTGCACTGTGGCACGAAGTGATTTGCGCTATATCAAAGCCTTGCACTATGACGCTGAGGGACTATTGCGCATCGGCGAGATGGTGTGCAACAAAGCTATCGCCAATGACCTGGTCGAGATTTTCCGCGAACTGTTTCGCCAGCACTACCCCATCGAGCGGATGGTACTCATCGATAACTATGACGCCGACGACGAACGCTCCATGCGCGACAACAACAGTAGCTGTTTCTGCTACCGGGTTGTTGCCGGCTCAAAGACCCTGTCAAAACACGCCACAGGCATGGCTGTGGATATTAACACGCTCTACAATCCATATGTTCGGAAACGCGCCGACGGATCAATGTTTATTCAGCCCTCCACCGCAGCGAAATACTGCGACCGCTCGAAGGATTTCCCATACAAAATCGTGCGTGGCGACCTCTGCCAACGACTGTTCAAGCAGCACGGTTTCCGTTGGGGCGGCGACTGGAAAGCCTACAAAGACTACCAACATTTTGACAAGTGATTTTTTTGGTGGAAGTAAAAAGAAGATAAAGGAGTTAAAGAAGTTAAAGACATTACTCTACTGTCATTAAGGACGTTAAAGACCTTAAGGACCTCGAAGACTTTGAGATTTTAAAGTCTTAAAACTAAAGGATAAAAAATAAAACACTATATGAACAAACGACTCAGCACACTCATGATGCTCATTGCGGTATGCGTCATGACAGCCATGGCTCAGAAAAAAGAGCCCACCACCGCCAATTATGTTCAAGCCTGCGAAGCCATCGATTCCGCTGACTACGAGACAGCCCAACAGCTATTGCAGGTCGAACTGAAGAAACGTCCGAAAGACGGATACGTTTGGAGCAAACTCTGCAACGTATATATGTCGCAGTATGACTTGGACTCGGCTTTCATCTGCATTGACAACGCCATCAAATACTTGCCCAAGAAGGACACGGAAAATGTGGCCGAAGCATACGGCATGCGGGGTGTCATCCGCTATTTTAACAGCGATTTAGACAAATCGCTCGAAGATTTCAGCATCGTTCAGAAAATGAGACCTGAAGATGAGACCAGTTACTACATCCGGTCGACGATTTTCAAAAACCAGGAGAAATATGCAGAGAGCGACGCTGAACTGAAAAAGATGCTCAACCTCTACGGGGTGAACAGGAGTGAGGTATATACCACCTTGGCGAAAAACCTGCTTGAGAGGGAAGAATACAGCCAAGCGTTGAACTATATCAACCAAGCCTACGAGCTGGATCGCACCACGACCGACATCCTTGTTGTCCGTTCCGACGCGCATCTTGGAATGGGCAATCTACAGGAAGCCATCAATGACGCTGTCGAAGCCAGCAAAATCGACTTTGGTGAAGACGGTTTCAAACAATTGGGATACCTCGCCAGCGACGATGCCAACCGCTCCACAGTCATAGCACGGGTCAAGAAGGAACTGGAATCGGACGACCATGCCTTCTTCTGGAACTACCTGTTGCACACCATCTATGGCTCCACTTCTAACAACACCGAGTCGCTGAGATACCTGCTGCGCACCTACAAAAGCGATAAATCCCCCTCACTGGCTTGGCAAATCGCACAATTCCTCGGAAACATGGAAATCAACGACAAAGCATACGAGTATGCGCAAATCGCCATCAACCATGAGGACACCGATGCTGAAGTACTGCCCCAACTCAAATTTGCAGCAGCCAATATGCTTTTCTACGACGGTAAAGCCGCACAGGCTATCGAACAACTCAACCTGTTGAAAGACTTAACCGAAGAGGACAACGCAGTCAATCAGCGCATCGCAGAAATGTATCTGTATGAGCGGCAGCCCAAAGAGGCGCTCAAATATATGCGTATGATAGAAGATGAAGATGCAAAAAACGCCACATACTGGGAAATGCTGGCACGCATTTACCTGATGGACGGAGACAAGAGTTCCGCCAGAATGGCTACACAAAATGCATTTAACGGCAATCCTGTGGGCTTAGAAAAGTTTTATGCCTTTGCCCTTAACGGCGACCACGACAACACCATGGCTTCCATTCTCGAATATGCAAAAGAGATGTCCAAAGACGAGGAAACAGGAGAGACACCTGAGATGACCGATGAAGATATAGAAAGCGTATTGGCTGGAAATCTCAACAGTTATCAATACAACATCGCCTGCATCTATTCTCTCATCGGCGAGAAGGAGAAAGCCATCAGCCATCTGACAGAGGCTTTAAAAGACGGTTGGAAAGACTTCCGCCACATCGATGTGGACACCGATTTGGACAATATCCGCCAGGAGGCTGACTTCCAGTCGGTACTCAAGATGTACCGCTCACTAGCCGACAAAGAGAAAGAAGAATTGCTGGAGGTGATGAAGGAAGAACAATAATCTTTGAAGGACCTTAAGGACTAATAAAAGCCTTAACGTCCTTCAAATCATCGTCTCCCAACTCAAAAAATACGCTTTAAGACACAACAAAAGGCGTTTTTTTGAGTTATATAGAAAATATTATATATATTGGTACCAGATTTGAATGTTCAGGCCACGAGCCTGAGATATAGTCATGATGCCATGGGACCGGTGGCGCGAGCCATCAAGCGGGCATGCGACTTCACGTTCGCTCTGTTGGGACTGATCATCCTTTCGCCCGTGTTTCTGATTATTTCCGTGGCTACTCTCTTACAGCGCAACGGGTCGGTGTTTTTCTCACAAGAACGCATTGGATACCGTGGTAAGCCTTTCAGAATCTACAAGTTCCGCACTATGAGCAGCGTGGTAGAGGATGAAGGGCCACAGTTGATTGCACACAGTATCGAGGGCAAATCAACACGCACAGAGCGTTTTCTGCGCGAGCACCATCTCGACGAACTGCCGCAGTTATGGAACGTGCTCATCGGAGACATGTCGCTTGTGGGTCCGCGTCCTGAGCGCAAGTATTTCATCGATAAGATTATGGAACATACCGCCGACTACCCGCTGATATACCAGATGCGGCCCGGACTGACCTCCGAAGCGACCATCTACAACGGCTATACCGACACGATGGAGAAGATGCTCAAGCGTCTCGACATGGATATCCGCTATTTGGAGAACCGCAGTCTCTGGCTCGATGCCAAAATCATCTTCAACACGCTGTTTATCCTCATTCGCGGGAAAAAAATCTGACCTCTACCCTACGATTATGAAGAAAATCATCATATTCCTCTTTTTCGCGCTGATGGCGCCCGTCTGCGTCATGGCGCAGTCATCGATGACCGACGACCAAGTCATCAAATTCGTCATCAAAGAGCATGAGAACGGCACGTCGCAAGAGCAGATAGTGACCAAACTGATGCAGCGAGGCGTTGACATCTCACAAATCCGCCGCGTGAGGCAGAAATTCCAGCGTATGTCGAAAGACCAGGCGCTGGGCGTGTTGTCGAATGACACCCAGCGTCAGCGAGGAGACCGTTCACGCAACGGCAACAATGCCAACATCGAGGGTGAGGACCAGCGGCTAGACCGTTTCAGCAATTACGACGGCGACGACCGCTCAACGTATAAAGTGCGCGACGGCATCGTGAGCCAACGCACCTATGATGAGAATGACGAACTCTTCACCGAGTTTGAGGACGAGTTGAATGATTTCATGCCGGCAGATACTGCACAAATGTACCTGAACCTGCTGAAAAGAGTCAAGAAAGATAAGAAAAAAGTGTTCGGACGCGACATCTTCAACAAGAAGAATCTGTCGTTCGAGCCAAACATGAATATTGCCACTCCCGCCGGATACCGTCTCGGTCCGGGCGACGCCGTGTTTATCGACATCTATGGTGCCTCGCAGAAAACCATCGAGTCGACCATCTCGCCCGAGGGCACGGTAACTATCGAAGGGTTCGGACCCGTCAACTTGTCAGGCATGACCGTAGAGCAGGCTAACGCCCATCTGCGCTCGCAACTGGGCCGCCGCTACCAGAGTTCACAAATCCGTTTGACGGTAGGACAGACACGCACCATCATGGTCAACGTATTCGGTGAGGTAAAAGCCCCCGGCACTTACACGTTGTCGGCCTTCGCCTCGGTCTTCCATGCGCTGTATATGGCCGGTGGTCCGAGTGAACTGGGTACCCTGCGTAACATCAAGGTCTATCGTCACAACCAGTTGGTAAGCACTGTCGACGTCTATGACTACATCCTCAACGGCCAACTGAGCGGCAATGTGCGACTGGCTGACAATGATGTCATCATGGTGGGCAGTTACGATTGCCTGGTCAACATCACGGGTAAGGTGAAACGCCCCATGTGGTATGAGATGCGCAAAAACGAGAGTCTCTCCACATTGCTGAAGTATGCTGGCGGTTTTACCGGCGACGCTTACAAGAGCAGTGTGCGCGTGGTGCGCAAGACAGGCCGGCAATTCTCTATCTACAACGTGGGCGAGTTTGATATGTCGACCTTTAACATGAATGACGAGGACTCCGTGAGCGTTGACAGCATCATCCAGAGGTTTGAGAACATGGTTGAGATCAAGGGAGCGGTATTCCGCCCGGGTAAATACCAAGTGGGCGGTGCCATTACCAGTGTGCACTCCCTCATCCAGAACTGTGAAGGTCTGACAGAAGAGGCGTTTACCGACCATGCCGTGATGCACCGTATGCGTGCAGACCGTTCACTCGAGGTCATTCCTGTGGATGTTCAAGGCATCCTCGACGGCCGTGTTGCCGACATTCCCCTTCGCCCGAATGACGTGCTGTTCATCCCCACCAAACGTGATATGATGGAGGAACAGACCATCACCATCCACGGCGAGGTATTTTACCCCGGCATTTATAAATACGCGCACAATGAGACCATCGAAGACTTTATTCTTCAGGCAGGCGGACTGCGCGAAACGGCATCGACCGTGAAGGTGGATGTGGCACGCCGTGTGAACAATCCCTCGGCCATGGTCACCGACTCAATCATCGCACAGAATTTCAGTCTGTCAATCAAAGACGGCTTTGTCATTGACGGTGAGCCGGGATTCGTTCTCATGCCCTTCGACGAGGTGTATGTGCGCAAGAGCCCCGGATCGTTTGAACAGCAGAGCATCACCGTGGATGGCGAAGTGCTCTTTGGCGGCACCTATACCCTCTCGAAAAAGACATCACGACTGAGCGACGCCATCAAGGCGGCAGGCGGCGTAAACGACCGCGCTTACACGCAAGGAGCCCGACTGGAGCGTCGTCCCAACGAGGAAGAGCGCATGAGCATGGAACAGGCTCTGAAGAAAGAGCGCGAGCAATATGAGACCAACCTCATGGAGATGATGATCAAATCGGGCAATGCCGGAGCCATCGTACAGATGCAACAAGATCAACAACAGGAAGGCGACAAAAAACAAAAGTCGCAGTCGATGGAGAAATATGAGATACCTGAGACCTATCCTGTAGGTATCGAACTCGATAAGGCTTTGGCCAATCCGGGCGGCCGTGAGGACATCATCCTGCGCGAGGGCGACCGCATCATCGTGCCACAATACAACGGAACGGTGAAAATCAACGGAGCTGTGATGTATCCCAATACTGTGGCATACCGTCAAGGCAAAGGTGTGAGTTACTACATCAACCAAGCCGGCGGATTCTCAAGCAAGGCGAAAAAGAGCCAGACCTACATCATATACATGAACGGCACAGTGGCCAAGGCAGGTCACAACGCCAAGCCGCAGCCGGGATGCCAAATAGTGGTGCCCGACAAGACGATGAATACCACATCGCTGCAACAGACGCTGAGCATCGCCACCTCGGTAGGTTCATTGGCCGCCATTATCGCCACCATCGCCAATATCATCAAATAACACGAAGGTATGGACAAAACACGTATCGACATAGGAGGCATCCTGAAACTCATCAAGAAGCGCAAATGGACTTTTTGCAAGACCATGGGCATCGCCTTAGTTCTCGGACTGCTCATCGGATTCAGCATGCCTAAGCAATACACCTCGAGTGTGCAACTGGCCCCGGAGACCAGTCGCACCGGACTGACCGGCGACATCAACTCGCTGGCATCGATGGTGGGTGTGAACCTGAACAACATGAACAAGACCAACGATGCGTTCTATCCGAAGATGTATCCCAACATCTGTGCCTCCAACGACTTCGTCATCCCCTTGTGGAACATGCAGATAAAAACCATTGACGGCAATCTCAACACCACACTCTACGACTATCTGGCACATCATCAGAAGCAGGCATGGTGGTGGTCGGGCATCGGCGCCATCACTTCGCTTTTCGGCAGCAGCGATGACAACAGCGGTGTGAAGAAAAAGATTTTGGACCCCCGTACCGACGTGGACCCGTTCCACCTGACCAGCGAACAAAGCAAGGTGGCAGGTGCCATCAGAAGCATGATTAAATGTTCGGTGGACAAGAAGACCGATATCATCTCTATTACTGTCACCGCGCAAGACCCGATGGTGGCAGCCCAGCTGGCCGACACGGTACACAAGGCGCTGCAGGTCTTCATCACCGACTACCGCACCACCAAGGCGCGTCAGGATTTGGAATACATGGAGAAACTTTTCGACGAGGCACGCACAGAATATGAGCAGGCACGTCTGCGCTACACCTCCTATGCCGACTCGAACAGCGACTTGGTGCTGGAATCGTATAAGGCCAAGCAGGAGGATTTAGAAAACAACATGCAACTGCGCTACAACATCTACTCACAGATGGCTCAACGCGTGGAACTGGCAAAGGCCAAGGTGCAAGAGGAGACCCCAGCTTTCAGCGTGATACAATCGGCCACCGTCCCCCTGAAAAAGAGCAAGCCCAAGCGCATGACCATCGCTTT
>CAMJAO010000106.1 GCA_946403615.1 uncultured Prevotellaceae bacterium | reverse complement strand
AGGAAATGGCTGTCACCGGTAGAGTAGGAGAGATAGTATTTCCCGTTCATTTTGTGCATCCACGAAGCCTCGAAGAAGCGGTGCGGGTCGCCGGCTTTCAGTGGTTCGCCGTTTTCATCAACGATGATAACGGGACGTGGAGCCTCGGCAAACTGCTTCACATCGTCGCTCATGCGTGCCACGAAGCTGGGCAGGGCAGGTGCGTCGGCAGGTGCATACATCAAGGTCTTTCTGTCAGGAGCGTGACCAATCTCGACCATTCCCTCGGGTGCGGGTTCACCTGCTTTCCGTCCTACGGGTGCGAAGGGAGCCTGCAGGGCTGTGTGCCACTGCAATTGTCCACCCCAAAGACCGCCAAAATAGCAGTAGATTTCTCCGTCGTCGTCTTTGAAAACAGTCGGGTCGATGCTGTTGGCACCACGTATGGGCAGAGGTTCGGCCTTGAACGGGCCCTCAGGGCTGTCAGCCACGGCCACGCCGAGGTGGAATTCACCATTATAGTCTTTCGCGGAGAAGATGAGGTAATATTTGCCGTCTTTCTCCACCACATCGTTGTCCCACAACTGTTTCTCAGCCCAGGGCACATCATTCACGTCGAGAATCACACCATGGTCGGTAGCCTCGTCGTTCTCAATGTCGCCCCATGACAGCACATGGTAATCTTTCATCTGGAAATGTCCGCCGTCGTCGTCGAAGCATTCGCCACTATCCCAGTCATGTGAGGGATAGACATAGAGACGGCCGTTGAACACATTGGCAGATGGGTCTGCCATGTAATCGCTTGGAAATAAATACTTTGTTTTCATATTGATTGGGTCTTTAGGTTGTAACTTGTTGTACATAATTTCCCCCCATAAGAAACCTCATGACTTTGTCCCTACTTATTGGTAACCAGTTTCACCAGTTCTTTGATGATGGGTTTGGGCTTGCTGTTGCGGTCGAAGAGTGTGGCGTAGTCAGTGCGTCCCTTGATGGGGAAATCGTTGCGCCAGGAGTTGGCGTCGTTCAGACACCAGAAGTTCACGCGGATGATGTCATCGCGGTGACGGATGAGCATCTTGTAGAAGTCAATCCAGAATTTTGAAATCTCCTCCTCTTTCTTCTTTGTGAGTCCGTCTTTGAAGGGGTCCATCTCCGGACGATAGGCAAACCTGTCGCTGACATTTGCGCCAGAGAATCCGTATGGATTGGGAAGCACCGACAGATCCAACTCCGAGAAGAACGTGGGCACGCCGGTGGCACATATCGTCTCGATAGAGTGCTCATACTGCTTGATGACGGCGTTATCTACGTTGTCCTCTAGAATCATGTGTCCCTGCATGCCAATGGCCGTCACGGGCAATCCCTGACGAATCAGAGGGCGGAAGAAATCAGCCACGCCTTCCACTTTCGTCGGTTTGTTCATCGAGAAGTCATTGTAGTAGAGTTGAGCGTTGGGGTCAGCCTCGTGAGCATACTGGAAAGCCAGAGGGATATAATCAGTGCCCAGAATCTGATAAAACAGGCTCTTTCGCGGTGAACCGTCGTCCTCAAACGCCTCATTGACCACGTCCCAAGCATCCACACGTCCTTTGAAATGGCTCACGATGGTGTAGATGTGCTCACGCATGCGTTTCTTGAGCACTTCGGCCGATACCGGTTTGCCGTCTTTGTCGAAGTGGAACCATGGTGCGCACTGTGAGTGCCAAATGAGACAGTGACCCAGAATCTTCATGCCAGCGGCTTTCGCTTTGTTCACGAACTGGTCAGCGAGGGTGAAGTCATAGACGCCCTCCTGAGGGTGAATCACCTCGCATTTCATGCAATTTTCAGCCACTACCCAATTGAAATTCTCGGTGATGACGGCCCAGTCGGCAGTCTGGTCATTGCTTACTTGCCCTGTCACATCGTGAGTGTTCTTACCCGTCATATCGGCCTCTACCTGCCATTGGTTCACACTCACACCGGTGTACCAATAGTCACGGTAGGCGTCTTTCAAGGACGGCAACGAGTTCTGCGCGGATATAGAAGGTGTGATGAGGGCTAATGCCCCCATCACAACCATTGATTTAATGAGATTATTCATTATTTGCTTTTTTATGCAAAGGATTTATGTCAATCCAAAGTGAGCACGATTTATTCTTGCTCTTTTTCAGATTCTTGGCTTCTTGCCTCAATCTCGCGGTTGATCTCGTCGATCTTCTCGTCAGTGAGTTCATACTTCGAGATGATGAACATGGCCACCAAGAGCAGGATGGCGGGGATGATACATACCAACCAGCGGATACCCTCCTGAGCCATCGGTGTTTGCAGTTCGAGGTCGTTCATGAAATAGGCACCGGCTGCGTTACCCACCGACATCATGGCGAAAGCAGTGATGAAGAACAAGGCGATGACACGCAATGGACGGTTACGCATAAACTCTGTCCACAGGTCAGACACCTTCACGTTCTTCGTCTCCTTGGCATCCATCACCACACGCTCCTTGGTCTGGGTGAAGCAGAAGATAAGCAGTGCCAAACCCACGAGAGCGAAAATCAGCATGGTGAGGAACCAGGCATTGGAGTCTTTCGGCATAGTATTGGCTGCCTCAGAAGCTTGGTAGTTGGTCCAAGCAAGCACCAGACCGGGAACGACACCACCGAGGGCCATACCAGCCTTGAAGAAGATACCTGTAAGGGCGTTCACGATACCCGCGATACGGCGCCCTGTGGTATATTCGGCGAACGAGATAACCTCGGGGATAAGCGCCCACATATAACCAGTGGCCACGATGACACCCGTCGACTTGATGAACTGGGCGATGTAAACCAAAGTGATGTTATCCTTCACAGTACCCATCTTACTGATGATATAGAGTAGAATCATACCGACGATGGCAACGGTGAGGAAGATATAGAACATATTTTTCTTACCCACTTTCTTTTTAATGGCAGGCACAAGCGGCATGAAGATGAACGAGGGCAGCGAACCCAAGCCCATGAAGAGCGCCATCTTGGTTGTGTCACTCGGCACCATGCCCAAGGCGAAGATAGCCACGAGGATAGGCACACCGGCAGATACACAAAGACCGCCCACGTTGGCCATGAACATACGCACGGAAGTGAGAATAGTGATTTCGTCGGTGTCGCGCGTAAGCGAAGAGTTCAACGCACCGTAGGGCACATTGATGAGGGTGTAGAGCATCGACATACCCACGTAAGTGACATAGGCATAGATGAGTTTTATGGTGTAGTCTTTGTCTGCCAATCCATCCCAGAAACAAAGAATGGCCAAAACGGTCAGCGGAATACCTGCAAGTACCAAATAGCTGCGGTATTTACCCCATTTGGGATTGTGCTTGTCAACATATGTTCCCACGAGGGGATCCCAAAGCACATCCACTAGACGAACCACCAGGAACATGGTGGCGGCATGTCCGGGCTTCAGTCCGAAGATGTCGGTGTAGAAGAAAAGCAGGTACATGCAGATGGTCTGGTAAATCAGGTTCTGCGCCAGGTCACCGCTACCGAAACCGATGCGCTGCAACCAGGAAAGTTTGTAGAATCCCTTGGATTCTTGAACGCTTGTGTTTGTTTGCATAATGATATAATTAATAGTTGAGTATTGACAAATTAGGCCAATAGCTTGAGGCTAATTGGGGCTTATTTTAGCGACTGGATAAACTGCGCCGCGAATTTTCCCATGACGGCATAGCCGGCGGGGTTAAGGTGGAGCCAGTCGTCTTGCAGGTCAGAACGCAGGGCGTCGGGGTCGGCACTGTCGCGTACGGCTTTGTCGAAATCGATGACACCGTCGAAATTGCCCGGGGTGCGTATCCACTCGTTCACACGTTTGCGCATGACCTCGTGTTTCTCGCTAAAGTAGAAAGAATTCTTCACGGGAGTGATGGTCGCGCCATAGACTTTCAGTCCCGCGTCATGACCCTTGCGTATCAACTCCTTGTAAGCATCAATCAGCCGGTCGCCCACTTGTGGGTTGTCGCCGAAAGAACCGATGTCGTTGGTTCCCTCGAAGATGATGATGGCCGAGATGCCTGTCTGACCGAGAATGTCGCGGTCGAAACGTACCAGTCCGGGTTCGCTCAGTCCGCCGCGAACCACACAGTTGCCGCCGATGCCGAGGTTGAGCACACCGATATTGGCTGTGGATGAGGTCTTCAGCAGTTCATCTGAGAAGAAATCTGTCCAGCGGTTTTGGGCATCGGTAGTGCTGCCGCGTCCGTCGGTGATGGAGTTACCCAGAATGGCGATGGCCGTCTGATTGCTGCCCAACACGTCGAGCGAAGCGATGTTGTACCAGTGCACCGCCTCTTCGCCATGGCTGAAATCGCTCTCTGGTGTACTCTCTCCGGGGATGATATACGATGTGGTGCGCGACCCGCGGTGGCATGATGCCGCATCGGGTGTGGCGTTGCCGTAGTTGATGGTGATGGCCAACCGCTGTCCGGGACGCAGGTTGTACGTGATGTTGTCGCTCATCACCTCCTTGCCCGGTTCGATGGTCACACTGCGCTGGCTGCCGAAGGTGAGCCATGTGGCAGTCGCTTTGTTGATATTCGAATTATAAGTGGCGTCGGCGATATATACACCTTTGATGTCAACGGGTGTGGTGCTTTGCACATTCGACAGTTTCAATCGCATGGTCTCGCCGCCGATACTTACATGGATGATTTGCCGCAGCGAACGGTTCGACAGCGATGCTTTGGGCATGTCGCCCTGTCCTGGTTTCTCCACGGCCGTAGCCCATGTGCCCGTCCATTGCTTTACGGGATCGGGCGTGTTCACGGCTGTTTTGCTTGCACATGACATGAGAATAGGGAGCACCATCAAAAGCGCCACCCGCCAGAATTTGCCGGTTGGAAAGTGTTTCATTTTTTAAGTTCGTAGTTTTTACTTTGCAAAAATACACATATCTTTTGAGAAAACCAATACAAATCGCTTCAACAATTGTTCAAAATGTTTCATATCTTATACAATTGGAATAAAATAATACATTTTCTTTGCTAAATCGGGCAAATTCTTGTAATTTTGCCATGAACATATTTTTAATATTATAAACTACTTCTTGTCAGATGATGAAACATATTTCTACCCGCGTTTTTCTTATTCGTCGAATGAGCAGAGCCATGTTTTTCTTGATGGCTGCGATTCTCTTCTCAGGTGTATTGCCGGCAAAGGCCGAAGATGGCAGCCAGTTGTGGTTGCGCTATAATAAAAATGCTAAAGCGCCGAATGTCACTTCCGACAGGTCGTCAGAGACGGCAAATATCGCAGTGAGCGAATTGCGCGACTATTGGCATGGCGGTTCGGATGTGCGCTTGGCAACAGACGCCTCTGTTCCAGCGGAGGGCTATTGCATCGAGAAGAGTGGTCAGAGCGTCACCATCAAGGCTTCCGACGACAAGGGGCTATTGTATGGAGCGTATGAGTTGCTCCGTCAGCAGATGACCGGAAAAGCATCTGCAGTGCAGACGGCTCCGAAAATGAAATACCGTCTGTTGAACCACTGGGACAACCTCGACGGGTCGATAGAGCGCGGTTATGCCGGCAAGAGCATTTGGAAATGGGATGAGATAGATGGCAAACAGCGCACCATGAGCGAGGCCATGCATCAGCGTGTGCGCCAGTATTGCCGCGCCAACGCGTCGCTCGGGCTTAACGGCAGCGTGCTCAACAACGTGAATGCTTCGCCCAATATCCTGACCACCGAATATCTGGAGAAGGTCCGTGTGTTGGCTGATGCTTTCCGTCCTTACGGCTTACAGGTATATCTCTCCATCAATTTCGCCTCTCCGATGGTGCTGGGTGCCACTACCACCGCTGACCCGCTCGACGCGTCGGTGGCTAAATGGTGGCGCGAGAAAGTGGATGAGATTTACCGTCTGATACCTGATTTCGGAGGATTCCTGGTTAAGGCCAATTCCGAGGGACAGCCCGGACCGGGCGACTATCACCGCACTCATGCCGACGGTGCCAATATGCTGGCGGCAGCCTTGAAACCGCACAAAGGCATCGTGATGTGGCGCTCGTTTGTCTATGGCGCCAACCATAAGGGCGAGGACCGTGTGAAACAGGCCGTGAGCGAGTTCAAACCCATGGACGGTCTCTTTGCCGACAATGTCATCCTCCAGTCAAAGAACGGACCGCTCGATTTCCAGCCCCGTGAGCCTTACGCTCCCATTTTCGACAATATCAAGAAAACTCCGCAGATGGCTGAACTGCAAATCACTCAGGAATATCTCGGTCAGAGCCTCCATCTGGTCTATCTTGCTCCGATGTGGGAGGAGTTCTTCGGTTTTGTCAGTGCCAACAAACTGGTAGGCATTGCTGGCGTTGCCAATATCGGCGACAGTGAGGGCTGGTGCGGCCACCCCTTCTCGCAGGCCAACTGGTATGCTTTCGGACGCTTGGCATGGAACCCCGAGATGAAATCTGAAGAGATAGCCCGTGAATGGCTGGTGCAGACCTTTACCGACAACAAGACGTTTGTTGACACCATGACCGAGGTGATGCTTTCCTCGCGCGAGGCGTGTGTCGATTACATGATGCCGCTCGGACTGCATCATATCTTCAGTTTCGACCATCACTATGGTCCTGAGCCCGACGGATTTATCGCCAGTTATCCTCTCGAATGGTGTCCGGTGTATTACCACAAGGCCGACAAGGCCGGTGTGGGCTTCGACCGTACGAAGAAAGGTTCTGGTGCCGTTGAGCAGTATCGCAAACCTTTTGACAAGCAATACAATGACTTGAAAACCTGTCCGGAGGAATATCTGTTGTGGTTCCACCATGTGGCATGGGATTATAAGATGAAGAATGGAAAGACCCTCTGGCAGAACCTGCAGGCGCACTATAACCACGGTGTGGAGGAAGTGGCACGCTATTGCGACACATGGCAACATATGCGGCCCTTCATCGACTCGGCACGTTGGCACCATGTGGCCGACCTGTTGGATGTGCAATTAGAGAATGCCCGTAAATGGCGCACGGTCTGCCTTGACTATTTTGGCGGTTTTGTCAAGTGATGGCTTGTGGAACAGGATAGTTCCGACCATTCGGACCACTATTAAAGCTGCCTATG
>CAMJAO010000105.1 GCA_946403615.1 uncultured Prevotellaceae bacterium | reverse complement strand
TCTCAACAAAAAAAGAACGAGTTTCTTTGTTTTGTCCTCGACTTGCACTATCTTTGCAAATGAAACCAATATACACTCTTAGTATTGTAAACCATGCGACACATCATCCTGATACTCTTTGCCGTAGTTTGTGGGACCATTCACGCACAGCGCCCGCTCGACTCTCTCTACCAATGTCTGGACAAAGAGATAGAACGCTTTCCTGAATATGTGGCTATGCACGACAAAGAGGTGGCACTGTTGACGAACGAACTGGCTCAGGCCGATGACGACGAATTGCGCTACGACCTGTCGTTCCGTCTCTATGACAAATACCGCCCTTTCATCAATGACTCTGCCATCTATTATCTCAACCAGTGCATCACGCTGGCTGAGCGGTTGCAACATCCCTCACGCGCAGGCGAATGCCGCTCGTTGTTGGCGCTGCGCTGCTCAAACGCCGGCATGTACGACGAAGCGCTGGAGATACTGCAGCAAATACAGCCCGCGACATTGGACCAGCATGCGCTGGGGGTGTATTACGAGGCTCAAAACCATGTCTATAACGAATTGGCGTATTACACCCATCTGGAAGACATGCGAGTGAAATATCAGGAGACGGCCGACAAATATCAGGAGCAGTTGCTGGCCGTGGTGCCCGACACCTCCGACGTCAGTTTCCTGCGACGCGAGATGATTGACATGACGGCAGGCAGATACGAGCAGTCGAAAGCCATCAATGACGAGTGGTTGAAGCATGTCACGCCCGGCAGCCACCGTTATGCCTTGGTGGCTCTCTACCGCTATTTGGAATATAAAGCTGTGAACGACAGTATAGAAATGATGTACTGGTTGTCGGAGTCTGCACTTTCTGACGTGCGCAACGCCGTGCTCGACCAAGGGTCGCTGTGGGAGTTGGCCAACCAACTGATGTTGCAGGGCGATGTGGACCGTTCGTACCGTTACATCACCTTCACCAGCGATTGCGCAGGGAAATACGGATCGCGTCAGCGGAGTTGGCAAATCGCGCCCCTGTTGGCGGCCATCGCCAACAATTATAAGAAACAAAGCGAGCAAAACAGCCACCGTCTGCAACAGACCATCATCGTCATCAGCGTGATGGCGTTGCTGCTGCTGGCGTCGCTCTTCTATGTGAACCGACAACGAAAGCGGTTGGCCGCCACGCAAAAACGGCAGGAGAAGACCAACGCCATGCTGGCCAATGCCAACGAGTTGTTGCATGAGAAAAACCAAGAACTGTCTGACGTGAACAGCCAGTTGCACCTGCTCAACGCACAACTGGCGGAGTCGAACAGGGTGAAAGAAGAATATGTGGGGCGCTTCATGCGACTGTGTTCCATTTATATCGATAAGATGGACGTGTTCCGCAAACGGGTGAACAAGATGATAAAAAACCACGAATATGAGGAACTGTACAACACGACGCGCAGCCATGACTCGAAAAACCAGCAATTAGAGGAGTTGTTCGGCAGTTTCGACGCCGCCTTCCTGCATCTCTTCCCCAATTTCGTGGAAGAGGTGAACCAACTGTTGAAACCTGACCAACGGTTAGCATTGGAGAAAGACAAGCGTATGAATACTGACCTTCGCATTTTGGCGCTTATCCGTCTTGGTATCGACGACAGTTCAAAGATAGCGGAATTTCTCAATTACAGCGTCAATACCATCTATAATTATCGCGCGCGCCTGAAAAGCAACGCCATCGTTGACCGCGACGACTTTGAGCAATGCGTGAAAGAGGCCGGAAGGGTCAAATAAAAGACCTTATAACCTTAAAACTTCAACACTTATTCAATATGAGAAAGAATTTTATATTATTTGCCGCATGGGCTTTCATAGCCGTCATGTTTACCAGCTGTTCCAAGATTTCCCAAGCACGGTTGTACCAAGCCATTGAAGAGGCGAACAAAGAATGCCCCATCGAGACGGGTATCGGCACCTTCGACCGTATCGACTATGACGGCGACATCATCTCGTTTGTCTATACCATCGACAATGATTTGATCAGCGTTGACAAACTCAAAGTGAAACGAAATGAGGCCAAACAGGTTTTCAGCAATAACCTGTCGAAAGGCACGGTCAGAGCCTTATTGCAAGAGATCGTCAAGGCAAAAGCGGCCCTGCGGCTCGACATCACCGACGCCCGTTCTGCTGCTCACATGGACATAGATTTCACACCCGAAGAACTGCAGGGAATACTACAGAGACCTGCCGGCAACGACTACGAACTGACACTTCAAAGCGAAACGATGTTGACGAACCTGATGACCCCGACGGAGATAGACTTTGTGACCGTTTTAGACAGTGTGTCGCTCAGCAAAACGGAGTTCACCTATCATTATACTTATGACGACGAGCAATTAACGGCAGACAAAATCACAGCTACAACGGTCGGACAACTGAAAGAAGACCATTTGGCAGGTTTTATCCAAATGATGCGCACACCGGCAGGCGAAAGCCTGATGAATTGTCTCAAGGCATGTTGCGAGACTGACCGCAAATTACATCATATATACAAAGGCGCAAACGGCGGCAAACCATTTGATTACAGTTTCTCTCCCCAAGAACTCGACGACGCCATCCGCAAAAGCAAAGCCGTCATCGACCCCGCCACCCTGCCAGCACTAAACCGGTAGAAAAGAAAGGTCGAAACGACATGTGTACTAAATCCTACTGTTAAATCGTTTTTCCCGACTACGAATTACACGAATTATACGAATTCCAAATATCGTCATATTATTGTAAGACAACGGATTTCACAAATTCATCTCGCCATACTGTGGGGGCGGTGGCTCTGGTCCCGCCCGTTTGTTTTGCAGGGGCTTACTTTATGTATGCCCGACATCAAGGGTTGATATACACACGGATATACATAAAGAATATCCCTACATAGAGGCACGATATCAAGGCCTAGATGGTAGTTATGTGATTTGTAAGTTGTATTCATAAAAAAATCCCGCCGAGGCGGGATTTTTAATGTTCTTAATGATATCGGAAATTCCATTTGGAGTTGTCGCTGTTTAAATCATATACTGCGAGGGTGGGAGTACTGTCGGCTGCGGAATAGAGCACGAACTTGGTGTTGAGACCTTCCTGTCCGGGTATCACCTTGGGCATGATGCGGAAGGTGCCGTCAGTCAGTTGCTCGATGCGCCACAGTTGCTCGTCAGCGCCAGAATAAGCCGGCACGGTGGTCACCTCTTTATTGGCTGTGGCAGCCAAGGCGCGCTCTGTGCCCTCGATGGTGATCTTGTAATAGGGACCGCCCAAATAGCCGCCTTTTTCGGGCACTGCAGTCACGGTCCATCTCTGATGAGGACGGAACATATAGTCGCCGCAACGCACTGCGATATCACCTGCAGGCCATGAGCCCTTCACCTCGTCCAATGTCTGGTTGGGCACGGGCTTTGCGGGCTGCTGCATCTGCTGACGGTTGAACCATCCCTGACGCTCCTGCTGCATACGCACGAAATCGACAGCCAGTTCGAGCGCATAACCGCGACGCTCTGACTCAATCTCAAACGTGCCGTCCTTGAAACGGTCACCTGCTACAGGCCAGCCGTTGCGCCACAACAGCGGACGGATGCCCAGCACACTGCGACCGCTACGCTCGAAGTCGGCCTCGTAGTGGCATGACATGATTTCCACGCCCTCATCGATGATGGTACGTCCGAAGTGACCCGGTCCGCACACGCGGTCGCCAGCAGCGATGACCATCTTGCCACCACCGTGGAACATATCGCGGCCCACATTATCTATATAGGGACCTGTGACACTCTTTGAGCGGCCCACCACGATGTTATAAGTAGAGTTGACACCGTCGCAGCATGTGCCGTGAGTGCCCAGAAGATAGTACCATCCGTCGCGGTAAATCAAGTCAGTGGCCTCGCAGTCGATGGCAATGTCCAGTTCCTTGTTGCCTTTCACGCGCTCGCCAGTGTTGGGATCAAGTTCGATAAGGCGGATAGTTCCGAAATAGGTGCCGTAGCAAGCCCACAAACGACCTGTTGTCGGGTCAAGGAGCAGTCCGGGATCGATGGCATCCTGGTCTTCCATACCGTCGGACGAGCACACCTCGATGGCCTCAGTGTATTTGAAATCGGGCGATTTGGGGTCAAGGGTCTTGTTCCACATCGTCAGGATGCGGCCATTATGACCACCGCCCAGTCCGCCTCCGGTGGCACCATAGATAATGAGATAGCGGTCGCCGATTTTCAGTGCATCGGGAGCAGCACCGCCACCCGGACGCTCAGCGCCACTGTGCCATGACCAGCCGTCCTCGGAGATAAGACCGCCGCCACCAGTTCCGAAAGTATAGTATTTGCCTTCGCACTCAGCGATGGTCGAAGGGTCGTGGATATAGGGTTCGCCCACTTGTGCCTGGCTTTTCGCTATGAATAGGGCGAAAAAAGAAAAAAGAAAAAAATATCGTTTCATTTTTTATGTATTTGGTAAATGGGGAATCCTAATAGGTCGTTTTAACTTGATAATTCGTGACAGGCTGTCCTTTCTCGTCGATGAAGCGGACGCAGAAGTCGCTCAGTCCGGGACCGTTGACCACGGAGCCACGCAGCACATTGCGGCCTTTCTTGAGAGTCAGGCGTGCCGACACGCCATCGTCTTCCACCATACGGCGGTCGCCCGAGAGCAGCAGCACCTCTTCGCCATTAAGCCACCATTTCGACGCACCATTGCTGCCGGCAGCGAGGCGCACATTCTGGATATCCTCGGCGCAGTCAATAACCGTCACCATCCAGAAGAGCGACCCATAGGTCTGGTCACCATATTTCTCGGCAAAGCGGAACAATTTCATGTTGTAATTCTCGCTGTCAAGAGCGCGCCATGCCAGATTTTGGTCACCCACTTTCACTTTCTGTCCGTCTTTTGGCATCACGGTCATCTGGTCCTTGAAATAGGTCTTCGAGAAGACATCGTTGAGCCAAGAGTCGGTGAACACGATGTTGGAGCGGATATCCTGCTTGATGGGTTCGAGCAACATCCAGCGACGGATAAAGCCCTGGTTGTCGGGTTTGGCGGAAGCGCCTGACACCGGCGAGAAATACTTCGGACGGTTCTTGAACTGCACCCAGTCGACATCCACACCATCGCCCTCGCAAGTAACGACAATATCGGTCACGCCCTGCGGAACATATTCCAATGCGACGGTCATGGTCAACCAGCGGTTGCTCATATCACGACGGAAGGGGCCTCCACCCTCACTGACGACTGTCATGGGCACTTTGGCCAGGATTTTGCCTTTGGCGTCTTTCTCGCGCACATAGAACTCGGTATTGGCAGCAGCCTTGGCATTGATAATCAGATAAGCGTCGCCCAAACCGCTGAAATCCACGTCTTTGTAACGAATCCAACTGCCTTTTGCTGGCAGCGAGGCGTAACTGCTGCGGAACGTGTTGACGGTATCGACCAATGCCCTTGTCACATCGGCGGAAGCGTCGCTGTAGCAGTCAATCTCTATCTTCTCTGTGGCTTTGTTGATACCCACGCCACGCAGGGTCTCTTTCACCTCCTGGATGGTTCCGTCGGCATTGAAAGTGATTTTCTCGATACAGGCCGAACGGCGTTTGTCGTCGCGCGGTGAGAAATGGTTGCGGTGATAGAAGAGATACCACTGACCTTTGTACTCGATGATGCTATGGTGATTGGTCCAACAACCATTGTCGTGCTCAGCCATGATGATGCCCTTGAAGTCCCACGGCCCGAGGGGACTTTTCGACATGGCGTAAGCCAGAGTTTCGGTCGGATTTTTACCCTCTCCGGTCTCCCCGCGTACCCATGGGAATGTCAGGTAATACCAATTGCCACGCTTGAAGGCATAAGGACCTTCCTTGAAGCCTTCGGGCAGGCCTTCCATCTGTTTGCCGCCCACCTTCATCTGCATGGGAGGACGGTCGGAAGCCTGCTGCTGGTTGCCGGGGGCGCGCATGGTGACAGTCTCCAACTCACCGTCGAGTTTCAGCATGTTCGGAGCCAGTTTGGCACCGCGGATGCCCATGCCACTCCAATAGAGATAAGCCGAGCCGTCGTCGTCAATCATCACACACGGGTCAATACCGGTCACGCCCTCAATGGGGTTCTCCTCGCATTTAAAGGGACCCTCGGGACGGTCTGCAGTAGCCACACCGATGGCAAAACCGCGACCAACTTTTGAACCATTAGGGAAGAAGAAGTAATATTTTCCGTTTTTGTACACACATTCGGGTGCCCACATCGAGTAACCGTTGGGATTGCCCCAGGGCACATCTTTCTGCGAGATAATCATGCCGTGGTCGGTCCAGTCGGTCAGGTTTTCAGATGAGAACACATGATAGTCTTCCATGCAGAACCAGTCTTGGCGCTGGCCCTCAGGCGGATAGATGTCGTGCGACGAGTAGAGATAGACCCGTCCGTTGAAAACGCGCGCTGTGGGGTCGGCAGTGTATTGATCACGGATGATCGGGTTTTGAGCCGATGCCACCAGCGGCAACATGAATAGAAATATAATAAGTTTCTTCATAAGGTAAGTTAACTATAAGAAGAAGGAGTCAGGAAGGGCTTCCCCTTCCTAACTCCCTATAACTGAATTATTTGAACAACAATTGTGCCATCTGGTAGAGGCTGCGACGCCATGTGAGGAACTCATGAGCAGTGCCCTCTGAGATATAACCGTGGGCATTGAAACCGGCGGCCTTCAGATTCTCTGTCGACTGCTTGATGCGGTCGGGCTGCTCTTTGCTGCCGCAACTCTGGAAGATGAGTTTCACCTGTTTCTTGTCTTTGATGTCGGCGGGCTCGTACTGGCCACCGCTCAGCAGACCGTATGAACCGAACACCTCGGGACGGCGCAGGGTAATGGTCTTCGTCTCCATGCCACCCATCGACAGGCCTGCCATAGCACGGTTCCACTTGTCGGCCTTGGTCATGAAGTGAGAGTCAATGTAAGGCACCAATTCGTCGACAAGCACTTTCTCGAAGCCCTCGGCGGTGAAGCCGCCCAGACCACCGAACTGTATCTCGTTGGTCATACCGTAGGTCATCACGATGATGAAGGGTTTCACTTTACCCTCGGCAATCAGGTTGTCCATGATCAGGTTGGCGTGGCCCTGGTTGCTCCAAGCGGTCTCATCCTCACCCCATCCATGCT
>CAMJAO010000104.1 GCA_946403615.1 uncultured Prevotellaceae bacterium | reverse complement strand
GATTATGAAGAAGAAAATAGAGTCGTTTATTTCAATATAAGTTATGCTGGATTCAACTTCGATACCATTATGTTTAAATTTCAATCTGATGGTTATTATTCCTATTTTAATAATTGTTTGATGGTCATAGGAAGTAAGACGAAGAAAGATGCTGCCGAAACCATGGAATCTTTATACAATAAAATGTCACAAAAATACATCATTTCAGAAGGTAAAGACACAAATGGTAATAAATATTATTTCGGTGGTGTGGGACCGGTAGAAGAATATGCTACAGGTTTTAGAATTATGCTAATGAAATCTCCCAAAGGTATCCTTAATGGGAACCAACCTTATCAAACGGTATTGGGGTATGGTCCATACGATTTTATTAAAGAAGAATTCTGAAATCTTTAATCATTCCATTGTGCTTGCCTTCAATCAGTTTATGAAGATGAATGTCGCGATTGATAATCATATTCATTTACTTTTTTGCGTATTTACGCATTTTTCGGTTATAGGAGGGCAATGTGTGGCTCTCACAACTTTGCCTTATCATACTATGTGGCCGAGTCTGACATGATGGTCCAAAGTTCTTCTTTTCGTTCGGTCGGATTTGCAATCCGACCGTTTTGATTATCAGCATTTTTAATGCGAGAAGAAGAAAGGCCTTTATTCGGATTGCAAATCCTGATATTCATTGCGGTCGGATTTGCTATCCGCCCGAACGGGAGTACAGGGCCCGAACGGGTTCCAGATGGACAAAAGTCCTCTCGCTCGGAAAACTGCAAATAAATTTGCGTTTTCACTCGCTTATTCGTGTTTTTGGCTGTCGCCCAAAGTCCTCTTGCTCGGAAAACTGCAAATAAATTTGCGTTTTCACTCGCTTATTCGTACTTTTGCATGAGAAATCGTTAACCGAAAACTATGGATGTAGAAAGAATCAAGGAAATCATCGCCAGTCAGCCCAATCTGTCAACGGCATTGGGCATGAATTTCATATCCACGCCCGAAGACGATATGTGCATGGCCACCATGAAAGTGGATGAGCGCAACCGCCAGCCGTTTGGTTTTTTGAGCGGTGGCGCCTCGCTTGCTTTGGCTGAGAATCTGGCTGGTGTGGGTTCGTCGGCGCTTTGTCCCGGCAAAATTTGCGTGGGCATCAGTGTAAGCGGACAACATGTCAAGGCGGTGGTCGAGGGCGATACGGTCACGGCGCTGGCTCATCTGGTGCAGAAAGGCCGTATGTTGCATGTGTGGAATGTGGATATCACCGACTCTGCAGGCGACATCATCTCTACGGTGCATGTGACCAATTATATCATCTCACCCAAAAAGGAAAAGGAAAAAGAAGGGAAATGACCACACGAGCCTTCGCTTATTACCGGTTGCCACTTCAGCATGACATCCACTTGGTAAGACAGTGCGGCGAGTCTGCACCTGTGAGTGGCGGTTTTTCCGCTCTTGACGGGGTGCGCGGTTTTGTCATCGCCCCTTTTTGTCTGTCCGACGATTGCCCGATGTGCTGGATTCAGCCTGACGAAGAGCGGTTATGCGACACACCCGACGAGCCCATGATGCGTGCATGGTGCGACGAGGCATGCGCTGAAATGGACGTTGTGGGCGATTGCGTGCTGTCCGATGATGTGAGGATGGAATACAGCCGGTCGTTCAATAGTTTTCATCAGGCAGTGTGTCAGGGCCGTTTCGAGAAATTGGTGTTGGCACGGCAGGATGTGCAACGCGACCATGGTGCACATCCCGTCACCCTGTTTCTTCGTGCTTGCGAATGCTATCCCCGCATGTTCATATCGCTGTTCTACACCCCTCAATGCGGATTATGGTTGACCGCCACACCCGAAATCCTTCTCGAGCGTGAGGCCGAGGCGTGGCACACGGTGGCCTTGGCAGGCACCATGCGCAACCATGACAACGACACACCCGTGTGGAGCATGAAAAATAGGGGCGAACAATCGGTTGTTGGGTGGTTTTGCCGACAGCATCAGCCAGACAGAGCCTCAGACGACACATGCTGCCCATCTATTGCATCTGCGCACAGATTTCCGTTTCACCCTGCGCGAAGGTGTGTCGGTCGGTTCATTGGTCGAGACCTTGCATCCCACGCCGGCTGTCTGCGGTTTGCCCAAGGAGGCTGCGCGTGCTTTCATTCTCGGTCAGGAGCCTTGTCGGCGCCGTTATTATAGCGGTTTTTCCGGACCGTGGCAGTTGCAGGGCGGCAGTCATCTCTTCGTCTCGTTGCGTTGCATGACGCGTCTGCAAAACGGATGGCTGCTCTATGCCGGAGGTGGCATCGTGCCCGACAGCGAAGAATCTGCCGAATGGGCCGAGACCGAGGAAAAACTCCTCACCATGCGGAGGCTGATCAGAGATTAGTTAGCCTCACCCCCATCCCCTCTCCAAAGGGCGAGTGGAGTAGATAGAGGCAAGAGAAAACTTAAGAGGTTAGAGGTTAGAGGTTAGAGGTTGGAGGTGAGAGGTTTGTCCGCAGTCTGTCTTCCTCTATATTCCATCTTGGCTCTACTGTTTGTCGGGTGTGAACGACCTTCGGAGAATAAATAAAGATAGTTGGCAAATAGATAAGTGATTACGTCCTCCCCTCGGGGAGGGATGGGGAGGGGGCTCCTCCATTTCATAATAATTATGTTCTCAAACAAAGATAATATCAATATCCTGACCTCGCTGCTCGTGGCGCATCATGTGCGTCGGGCGGTGGTCTGTCCCGGTGCAAGAAACGCTCCCGTTGTGCACAACCTGAACGAATGCGAGGCCATCGAGTGCTATCCCGTGACCGATGAGCGCAGCGCTGGTTTTTTCGCGTTGGGTCTGTCGCAGGCGCTGGCGGAACCCGTGGCGGTGTGTGTCACGTCGGGTTCGGCATTGCTCAATCTGGCGCCAGCCGTGGCCGAGGCGTGGTATCAGCATATACCGTTGGTGGTCATCTCTGCCGACCGCCCGGAGGCGTGGATAGACCAATTAGACGGTCAGACCCTGCCGCAGCAAGGTGCGCTTGGCCCATTTGTTCGTAAAAGCGTGACCCTGCCCGAACCGCACGACGACGTGTCGAGCTGGCATTGCAACCGATTGGTCAATGAGGCGCTGTTAGACTGCTGCTACCCGTTTGCGGCCCCCGTACATATCAATGTGCCGATATCAGAGCCCTTCTTTGAGTTTACGGTTCCCGCGTTGCCGGATGAACGGCAGATTCACCGTTATACCACGGCAAGCGACGTTGACATTTTCCTGCCCAGAGTGTTTTACGAGGCAGCACGGCCTATGATTGTCGTCGGACAACTGTTTTCCGACTGGGTCGACGAGGATGATTTGTCTTACGTGGATATGCGCCGTTTCTTCTATGATTATTGTCCTGTGATGTCTGAATCGTTGAACAATATCTTCGGCGGTTTCCCAATAGATGCCGCTTTGTCGGTGATTGGCGACGATGCCGCCTATCGGCCCGATGTGGTTGTGTATTTCGGCGGACATATCGTGAGCAAGCGCATGAAACGGTTCCTGCGTCAGTCGGGAGCACGTGTCATCATGGTGAGCGACGACCCGCAAATTCACGACGTGACCATGCGAGTCACCGAACAGGTGATGATGAAACCCTTCGACGCCCTCATGTCGCTCCATTATTTCTTTGAACACAACACCTACGCCGATGCCCTCGGATCGAATGACGTGGAGGAGGACAACCAGCCCTTCTATCAACTTAATCCTGCCCATGAAGACTATCACCGTATGTGGCAAGAGGTCATGCGGCGCGTAGAGCAACAGACACTCGAGTTCGAACCCCAATACTCGCAGATGGCCACAGTGCGCTATCTGGAAGAGCAACTGAGTGATGTGTTCTTCGACTATCAGATACATTATGCCAACAGCAGTGCAGTGAGGTTGGCCAATCTCTATGCTGGCGTCTTCAACCGCCATCATGTGTGGTGCAACCGAGGTGTTAACGGCATCGAGGGCACACTCTCCACCGCCGTGGGATTCGCTGCCGGGAAGAGGGCTGTCCCCGCTGATAACGGTCCCGAGAAGGTTATCTGCGTCATTGGCGATCTCAGTTTCTTCTATGACCAGAATGCGATGTGGAACAGTCATCTCGGCGGCAATCTGCGCGTCATTCTGCTCAACAACGGTGGCGGAGGCATTTTCCACACTTTACCGGGACTTTCCGACAGCGATGCGCACAGCATGGTCATGGCCCGTCACGACACCACCGCTCAAGGCATCTGCACGCAGTGCGATGTGGGCTATATCAAGGCCACCAACATGCAAGAGATGCGTCAGGGCATCGTCACCCTGCTGACAGAAGAGACCACGCGCCCCATGGTGCTGGAGGTCTTCACCGATGCCGCAGTCGATGCCGAACAATTGAGTGTTTATAATTCACAATTGACAATTCATCATTAACAATTCACAATTAGTATCTCCCTCCCTTTTGGAGGGTTGGGGAAGGTTATTCCCCTCCTTGGGAGGGGGCATGGGGGAGGTTTCTTATTATGACAAACAGAGAATGGAAAACCATCAAAGAGTTTCGGGAGATTCTCTTTGAAGAGTACAACGGCATCGCGAAAATCACCATCAACCGGCCGCGGTACCGCAACGCGTTCACGCCCTTGACTACGCTCGAACTGTCGCAGGCGTTCGCTTATTGCCGCGAGGCTTCGCGCATCAGTGTGGTCATCTTGACAGGCGCAGGCGACAAAGCCTTCTGCGCTGGTGGCGACATGCACGTCAAAGGACGCGGCGGCTATGTCGACGAGGAGGGCGTGCCGCGACTGAGTGTGCTCGATGTGCAGATGCAGATACGCCGTCTGCCGAAACCTGTCATCGCCATGGTCAACGGCTATGCCATCGGCGGCGGACATGTGTTACATCTGGTGTGCGACTTGACCATCGCTTCCGAAAACGCTATCTTCGGACAGACGGGTCCCAAAGTGGGGTCGTTCGACGCGGGCTTTGGCTCGTCGTATCTGGCGCGTATCGTCGGACAGAAGAAAGCGCGTGAGATATGGTTCCTCTGCCGCCAATACACTGCCGAGGAGGCGGAACGCATGGGCATGGTCAACAAGGTGGTGCCTTTCGAACGTCTCGAGGACGAGTGCGTGGAGTGGGCCGAGACGATGATGGAGCGTTCGCCCTTGGCGTTGCGCATGATCAAGGCCGGTCTCAACGCCGAACTCGACGGGCAGGCGGGCATTCAGGAATTGGCCGGCGACGCCACCATGCTGTATTACTTCCTCGACGAGGCGCAGGAGGGCGGCAAAGCTTTCCTTGAGAAGCGCAAACCAGATTTCAAAAAATACCCGAAAATGCCGTAGGGGAGATTACCTCAGAGGTGTCATCTTGGCACTATCTACGCCCCTCGCCCTTTGGAGAGGGGTTGGGGGTGAGGCTTCTCTCTTACCTCTCACCTCCCACCTCTCACCTCTCACCTCTTTTTTATATGAAAGTAAATATCACAGACCGACTGTTTCATTTCCGCTTTGCTGCGGGCACTTCGCGTGGTGTTTATACCACGCGGCGCTCATGGTTTGTCACTCTGACCGACAGTCAGGGACGTTGCGGGGTGGGGGAGTGTGCTCCCTTGCCCGACCTTTCGTGCGACGCGTTGCCCGACTATGAGGATATCCTCCGGCGTATCGCACTGCAGACCGAACAGACGGGCGAGATTCCGTACAGTCAACTGTTGCCGTATCCTTCGATGCTCTTCGGACTGGAGACGGCGCTCTGGCAATTGGAGAAAGGTCGCCATCCGCTCGATAGCACGCCTTTTGCGCGGGGCGAGGAGGGCATCCCCATCAACGGACTGATATGGATGGGA
Organism: uncultured Prevotellaceae bacterium; assembly: GCA_946403615.1. Lineage (GTDB taxonomy): Bacteria > Bacteroidota > Bacteroidia > Bacteroidales > Bacteroidaceae > Prevotella. The sequence continues at coordinate 1,325 of CAMJAO010000104.1, read as the reverse complement.
AGTTTTGACGAGATGAGCCGCCGACTGGAGGAAAAACTGGCGCTGGGATTCCGGTGTATCAAACTAAAGATCGGTGCCATCGATTTCGATGACGAGCTGGCGCTCATCCGCCGCATCCGTCAGCGCTACGGGCGCGAGACGGTTGAACTGCGTGTCGATGCCAACGGTGCTTTCTCGCCCGAAGAGGCTCTCGTCTGCTTGGAGCAATTGGCGAAATACGACCTCCATTCCATCGAACAACCCATCCGTCAGAAACAGTGGACAGAGATGGCCCGTCTGTGTCGCGAGACTCCTCTGCCCATCGCTCTCGACGAGGAACTTATCGGGGTGAACCTGCCCATGATGAAAGAAGAACTGCTCGACACCATCCGCCCGCAGTACATCATCCTCAAACCCTCGTTGCACGGCGGTATGAGCGGTGCTGAAGAATGGATCAACTTGGCACGGCAGCGGGGCATCGGCAGTTGGGTCACCTCTGCCCTCGAGAGTAATGTCGGCCTCAATGCCATCGCCCATTTCACAGCCCTGATTTACGGACAGCACATCACCATGCCGCAGGGATTGGGCACCGGACAAATCTATTCAGATAATATCCCCATGCCCCTCGAAATACGTGGCGACCAACTGTGGATTAAGACATAAGTACACAGTTTTTTGACATAAGAACATAAGAACATAAAGACATAAAGTACTGACATTCTTGGGAAAACGGATAGTACGTCCGATTCCCCCAATGACCAACCATGACCCTCGAAGAATTTCTTACCGATTGGCGCAATGACAATCCGCGACTGCTGGTGCACACCAGTGGCAGTACGGGTGCGCCCCAGCCGTTGTGGGTGGAGAAACGGCGGATGGAGGCTAGTGCCCGCATCACCTGTCGTTTTCTCGGTTTGAAAGAGGGCGACACGGCGCTGCTCTGCCTGCCGTTGGACTATATCGCCGGTAAGATGATGGCGGTGCGCGCCGAGGTGGCTGGCCTCCGGCTCATCAGTGTCGAACCTTCGGGTCATCCGCTGTCAAGTCATAATGGTCAAAATATAGACTTCGCCGCCATGGTGCCGTTGCAGGTCTATAACTCGTTGCAAGTGCCCGAGGAACGAGAGCGGTTGAAGGCCATCCGTCATCTCATCATCGGGGGCGGGGCAGTGGATGATGATTTGGCAACCGAGTTGAGCCATTTTCCGAATGCCGTCTATAGCACCTACGGCATGACCGAGACCCTTTCGCACATCGCCCTGCGGCGGTTGAGCGGTGAGGAGACATCGGAGTGGTACACACCTTTCGACGGGGTGTCGCTGTCGGCCAATGATGAGGGCTGTCTG
>CAMJAO010000103.1 GCA_946403615.1 uncultured Prevotellaceae bacterium | reverse complement strand
CGTTACCGATATGCTGTCGATAGAACCTGTCACAGTGGCAGAACTGCCGCTCCAACTGATAAATAATGTGTCCGCGGTGCCATAAATAGGCATTGTGTGTCGACAACTGCGCTATTTGCATGACATCTGGCTGAACGCTTGTCATGCGTGTTGTGACAGTTATGGCAATCATTCGCCGTTTTGTCGCAAAAAACTATCCTCGTCGCATATTGTCAATGCAAAAAAGCATGCATTTGTTGGAATCTGTCACCAACTGACATAACTTTGCATTGTGATCAGAAACAAAATGTGTTATCATTAAAAATAAAAAAGTTATGACAACAAAGAAAATTTTGGCTAACCCGTTGCTCATGAGCATCGCTGCTGCAGTAAGTTACATATCAGGTCAACTCAAATGTTTCAATCGCGTGGCAAGAGTAGGAGGTGGATTCATAGAAAACAGCAATTACTCTCTCGACGACATGATGCATTGAATATAATTGAATATAAAAGAGGCCGGAAGCAACTTCCGGCCTCTTTCTTTATGTGTATTCTGTTTTATTGGTGTCCGCTAAAAAATCACGACCTGTTTTGAAATACAAGTTTTGTCGGACGGCCAACAAGTTGGATGTGCAGATAGTCTATTTCTGAGCCAGAGCCTCTGAAAAAGGCAGAAAAACGCAAGAAACGCCATGTTTCATGAGTTTCAAAGTCAGATTAACATCCCATTTTTAGCTGACAGCCGTAGAAAGAGTACAAAGGGTGGCTTGTCAAGCGGCAAAAGCTGTGAATATGGGGATAAAAATAGGTTTAGCGGACAGTAATAATTAATTATGAGTTGTAATGTGGTATATATCAATTATTATGACTAACTTTGCACGCAAATCTTTTCTACAGATCAAAAATCAAACAAATGAAGACAAGACTTTTCTTTACCACTCTATCGCTCGTGATCGCTTTAAGTACGGTCCGTGCCCAAGTCATCATCACCGAGTTGATGCAGTCAAATATCGATTGCGTGATGGACGATTTGAACGAGTTTCCCGACTCATGGGTGGAACTATACAATAGCGGCTCAACGGCTGTCAATCTGAACCAATACAGTCTCGGAGACTCCAACAATGCAGGCCAGGCATGGCCTTTGGATAACTTCACACTTTCCCCGCAGCAATATACATTGGTGTATTGCGACAAAGTAGGTAAGGGTATGCACACCGATTACCGTCTGGAGAGCGGCAAGGGGTGCGCCGTTTATCTGTTCAAAGACGGAGCCGTGGTTGACAAGATATCCGACTTGAAAAAACAGCCCGCGCCCAATGTCTCGTATGGCCGCAAGACCGCCGACAGCGATAGTTATGGCTATCAGGCTGTGCCTACCCCTGGAGCCCCCAACTGCGGTACGGTGCTCAGCAACAAAGATATCTTGGGCGAACCTGTCTTCAGTGAGCAGGGACGCGTGGTGCAGTCGGGCAATATCACTTTGGAACTGTCTATGCCCGCAGGAACTCCTGAAGGAGCAGAGATTCATTATACCCTCAACGGCAGCGAGCCGACGCTCAGTCATTCAAAATATACTGGTCCCCTGCACATCAACAGATCAATAGTGGTGCGTGCGAAAATCTTCTGCGACGGTTATCTCTCGCCCCGCTCCACCACACAGTCCTATCTCTTCCATCCGCGCGACATCACCCTGCCCGTCATCTCTATCGTCACCGACGACAAGTATCTGAACGACCCGAAGATAGGCATCTATGTGGATGGCAATTATAGCACCCAACAAAAGAACTACGAGTATGACTGGCGCCGACCCATCAACTTCGAGTATTTCGAGGGCGAAGGGCAGGGGAGCAAACTCAACCAACTATGCGAGACCCGTATCCAAGGTGGTGCCACCCGTGGCAGCAAATACAAATCGCTTGCCATCTACGCCCATAAGCGATTCGGCACCAAGCGGTTCTCATATGAGTTCTTCCCCGATCAGCGTCCGGGCGACACGGATTTCAAATCGCTCGTGTTGCGCAATTCCGGTAATGACTTCGACTACCTCTACCAACGCGACGCCATCATCCAGCGGTCGATGGCAGAACGTGTTGATCTCGACTGGCAGGCGTGGAGTCCCGCCATCATTTATATCAACGGCACCTACAGCGGTATGCTCAACATCCGTGAGCGTTCCAACGAAGACAACATCTATACCCATTATCAAGGTGAGGACGGCGACGGACTTGAAGACCTCGATATGATAGAGAACTGGTATGAGTTGAAAGAGGGCGACAAGGAGAATTTCAACCAGTTCACAGCCTTCTATAACGAGCACGGGCATACCATGGCCGAATATGAGCAGTGGATGGACTGCTATGAGTTTATGAACCTGATGATCATGAACCTCTATTTCAACAATCAGGACTTCCCCGGCAACAACATAGTGATGTGGCGTCCCCGCACTCCAGGGGGCCGTTGGCGCTGGATAGCCAAAGACACCGACTTCGGACTGGGCCTGTACGGGTCGTCACCCGGTTATAAGACCTTGGAATGGCTTCATAATCCCAATTATGACAGCGATCGGGCATGGGCCAATCACTACGAGCATACCCGTCTGTTCCGTCGTCTGATGGAAGACAACGACTTCAAACGCGAGTTCCTTGATCGCGCCGCCATTTACATGGGTGATTTCCTCAACGAGCAGGGTGTGCGTGAGGTTTGGGACCCCATGTACAATAAAATCAGGTTCGAATATCCCCATCATCGCCGACTGATCAACGAATGGTGGCCCAATTACAATCAGGAGTTAAACAATGCCCGTAACTGGCTGAAGCAGCGCACCGATTATTGCTATCAGCATATCGGCAGTTATTATCAGCTGGGTACTCCCATCCAGTTGAATGTCAATAACAGTGTGAGTGCCGCTGATTTGGAAGGCATCAGCATCAGTTTCAACGGAGTGACATTGACAAAGGGCGTTTTCAATGGAAAATTCTATGTCAACCGCCAAGTCACCCTGCAAGGCTCGTCTTCTGCAGGACGCAAAGTGACGGGATGGACGGTGCAGACCGTAACTTCGAGTGGCACCACCACAACAGAGGTGTCGGGCGACACCTACACCTTCACCATGCCACAGTGCAGTAGTCTGACTATCAATGCGAAGACCACAGCAGTCGATGGCATAGAGACCCTCAAAACCAAGTCTTGGAACTGGCTTGTCGACGGTGGTGTGCTCACACTCCGGCAGTTGCCCGATGGCGCCCGTGTCATGGTCTATGACCTGCAGGGTATGGTCATCAAACAGGCTGTCGCCTCCGCTTCCGAACTGCGTCTCTCCCTTCCTGCCAATCGCACCTATTTGGTCCGTATAGCCGACGAAGTGGTGAAAATCAAGATGTGACTCTCTTGTTGAACTCAAGCACCGCTCCGAATGTAGGGATTTAGTTTATCTATGTCCTCCTATATTGGCTTTGCTCTGACCTTTCGGTCATACATGCAGGATGCCCCTACAGCTTTTCTAGTGGATTCACACAAAAATTCATGCAGAGAGTCCATCCAAATGCAATAATCCGCCCCTTTTATCGTTTATCATTACGTATATACAATTTTTTAACGTAATGATAGACTATATTAGGGGCGAACTCGTAGAACTGACCCCGGCTCTTGCTGTCATCGAGACGGCAGGGGTGGGTTATGCGCTTAACATTTCGCTCAATACTTATTCTGCCGTACAAGGCAAAAAAGAGGTGAAACTCTATGTGCACGAACAGTTGGTCACTGGTGGGCGCGATGATTCGTTCACCTTTTACGGATTCGCCTCGAAACAGGAGCGCGAACTGTATCGTATGCTCATCACCGTGTCGGGGGTGGGCGCCAACACTGCGCGTATGATACTCTCGGCCACCACACCGAAAGACCTGTGCAATGTCATCGCCTCGGGCGACGAGAAGATGCTCAAAAGCGTGAAAGGTATCGGACTGAGAACCGCCCAACGTATCATCGTTGATTTGAAAGACAAAATCGTGGCCAGCGGCATCGCTGACGAGTTCCATGCCACGGCAGGCAGCGACTCTGGCGTGCATGTCAACAATGAGGTGAAGAACGAGGCGGTGAGTGCACTCTCCATGCTCGGCTTCTCGCCTGCTCCTTCGGCCAAAGTGGTGACCGACATCCTCAAGGCTCAGCCCGACCTGCCTGTAGAACAGGTGGTGAAACTGGCACTGAAGATGATAAAATAAAATGCACATCCCAATCATCCTAAAGACGGAGCCACCCTCCATACTCCCTCTTGGCTTCCCCGTTTGTCGGGGGAGGGCAACCCCCGAGGGGGAGAGAAGAGTTGGCACACCATTAGAGAAGTAATTATTCCCTCCCCTCGGGGAGGGGTGGGGAGGGGGCTTAATAAAAGAATATGTTCAACGCTCAACGTATCAAGGCACTAATTTTGGTATTGTTCGCCATCACGGTGGTGGCGGGCAATATGATGACGGGTCTGCACAAGGCTCCGTCGGAGCGGCGTGCCGATACGGAAGGCGTAGCACAATCGGAATCCACCTCGCGTGTGGGCGGTGCACAGGGCAGGGCGGCGACGTCCTCTCTACTGAGAGTGGACGAGGCGTATCCTCTTCCCCCTGACACGGTGAAGAAGAAAGTCAATATGCCCGACGTGATTATCGATGAAGAGGATATCCCGGACTCGCTGCTCAATCCCCGCTGGAAGATACAGCGCACGGTGCCTGTGACTATCGACGACCTGCATCAGAATTCCACCGACTTGAACCGTCCGGAGAACCTGAAACAGGAGGTGATTTATAACGATTCTCTCGAGCGCTATATCATCGGCAACAAGATAGGCGGCACATGGGTCGACGCACCCATCATGATGACTCCTGAGGAGTATTTCAAATGGCGTGACCGCCAGGAGTTTTACAAGTTCTTCAAGTCAAAGAACGAAGAGGCTGTTGCTAATAAGGGAAAGGAGAAATTCGACTTTACTGACATGCACTTTGATTTGGGTCCCGCAGAGAAAATCTTCGGTCCCGGCGGTGTGCGCATCAAAACTCAGGGAACTGCGGAATTGAAATTCGGTGCCACGTTGAAAAGCATCGACAACCCGTCGTTGCCCATCCGCAACCGTAACACCACCACCATCGATTTCGATGAGAAAATCAACCTCAATGTGAACGGTAAAGTGGGTGACAAGGTGAACATGAATTTGAACTACAACACCGATGCCACCTTCGATTACGACGCGCAAAACATGAAGTTGAAATACGAGGGCAAGGAAGATGAGATTATCAAACTCGTCGAGGCCGGAAATATTACCTTCCCTGCCAACTCGTCGCTGATACGCGGCGCATCGTCGCTTTTCGGTGTGCGTACCGACATGCAATTCGGAAAACTGAAGTTGCAGACGGTGTTCTCTCAAAAGAAATCCAACTCGAAGAGCGTGTCGTCGAAAGGCGGTGTGCAACTCACCCCGTTTGAGATAGATGTGGCCAATTACGAGGAGAACCGCCACTTTTTCCTCTCACACCATTTCCGCAGCCGTTACGATGACGCGATGAAGACCCTGCCCAACCTGACCACCGGCGTGAAGATCAACCGTGTGGAGGTTTGGATAACCAACAAGTCGGGTACGCCCAACAACACCCGTAACATCGTGGCACTGACCGACTTGGGTGAAAACAAAATGGTGAGCAATCCCCTTTGGGGAACGACCGATCAACCCGTTCCGTCGAACAATGCCAATACTGAGTATTCGACATTGGTAAGCAGTTTTGCTGCAGCGCGCGACATCGACCAGACCACCACGGTACTTGACGGTATCGGCGATTTTGTCGGAGGCACCGACTATGAGAAACTCGAGAACGCCCGTTTGCTCTCATCGTCAGAATACACCGTCAATACAGCCCTTGGATATATCTCGCTCAAGACCGCTTTGCAGACCGACCAGGTGTTGGCCGTGGCCTATGAATATACCTACGGCGGTATGACCTATCAGGTGGGTGAGTTCGCCTCAGATATCACCGATGTCAACCAGTGTCTTTTTGTCAAGGCACTGAAAAATACCAGCAATAACCCCAAGCAGGGCAACTGGGACTTGATGATGAAGAACGTGTATTATCTGGCTTCGTCGATTCAGAGAGACAAGTTCCGTCTGGATGTTAAATATCAGAGCGATACCACCGGCGTCTATATCACCTATATCCCCGAACCGCAGGTCAAGGACCAGACCATCATCAAGGATTTGGGTGCAGACCGTCTGGATAACAACAATAAACCTCATTCAAACGGCTATTTCGATTATGTGGAAGGCTATACCGTGAGCAACGGTCGCGTATTCCTGCCCGAGGCAGAGCCTTTCGGTGAATATCTGGCGCGTTTCCTCACCTCGAAAGGCGTGGCAAAAGACGTGGCGGATAAATACTGTTTCTACGAACTCTATGACTCGACAAAAACCGTAGCCAAACAGATAGCCGAGAAGAACAAGTATTTGCTCATGGGTCAGTTCCGTGGTTCGGCCGCCAATGTCATCTCCCTCGGTGCCTACAATGTGCCGCAGGGGTCGGTGCATGTCGTCGCCGGCGGTGTGGAACTCAGCGAGGGTACCGACTACACCGTGGATTATTCCGCGGGTGAGGTGACCATCATCAACCAGAGCATACTCGATGCCGACACACCCATCAGCGCGTCATTTGAGAGCAATACCGACTACGGCCAGCAACGAAAGACGATGCTCGGACTCAATTGGCAATACGATTTCTCGAAAGATTTCCAGTTGAGCGGTACGTTGCAACACCTGAGCGAGCAGTCGCTGACCACGAAGGTGTCGATGGGTTCCGAGCCGTTGAACAACACGTTGTGGGGCGTGAATCTCAATTGGAAAAAAGAGAGCCAGTGGCTCACCAATATGCTTGACTATATCCCGTTCCTCAGGCTGACCCAGCCGTCGCATATCACTTTCAACGCAGAGTTTGCGCACTTGATAGCCGGCCAGAGCAGCGGGACACAGGACAACGCCTCTTATCTCGACGATTTCGAGAACACCAAGAACGCCATCGACGTTTCAGGTCCCACATCGTGGATTATCTCGAGTGTACCGTCGATGTTCCCTGAGAGCAATGACAAGACCGGTCTCACCTCCGGTTTCAACCGTTCGTTGCTGTCTTGGTATACCATCGACCCGCTGTTCACCCGCCGTTCCTCATCGTTGACCCCCAGCCACATCAAGAGCGACCTC
>CAMJAO010000102.1 GCA_946403615.1 uncultured Prevotellaceae bacterium | reverse complement strand
TGGCAAAAGAGTATTTCCCGTTTACCGGTAAAATTCCTTTCGAAGGAAAAGAGAGTAAAAATGTAATGGCTTTCCATTATTACGAACCTGAAAAGGTCGTGATGGGTAAAAAGATGAAAGATTGGCTGAAGTTTGCCATGGCTTGGTGGCACACACTCGGTGGAGCAAGTGCAGACCAGTTCGGTGGACAGACCCGCAGTTATGAGTGGGACAAGGCTGCCGATGCAGTTCAGCGCGCTAAGGATAAGATGGACGCCGGTTTCGAGATTATGGATAAACTGGGCATCGAGTATTTCTGCTTCCATGATATCGACCTCGTAGAAGAGGGTGACACCATCGAGGAGTATGAGGCTCGCATGAAGGCTATCACTGACTATGCTCAGGAGAAAATGAAACAGTTCCCCAACATCAAACTGCTCTGGGGTACAGCCAACGTGTTCGGCAACAAGCGTTACGCTAACGGTGCCAGCACCAACCCCGACTTCGACGTCGTGGCTCGCGCTATCGTTCAGATTAAGAACGCTATCGACGCTACCATCAAACTCGGTGGAACCAACTATGTGTTCTGGGGTGGACGTGAAGGTTACATGAGCCTGCTCAATACCGATCAGAAACGTGAGAAAGAGCACATGGCAACCATGCTGACTATGGCTCGCGACTATGCACGCGCTAAGGGATTCAAGGGCACGTTCCTCATTGAGCCGAAGCCCATGGAGCCCAGCAAGCACCAGTATGATGTTGACACAGAGACCGTTATCGGCTTCTTGAAGGCTCACAACCTGGACAAGGACTTCAAGGTGAACATCGAGGTGAACCACGCTACATTGGCTGGCCACACCTTCGAGCACGAGTTGGCTTGCGCTGTTGACGCTGGTATGCTCGGTAGCATCGACGCTAACCGTGGTGATGCTCAGAACGGTTGGGATACCGACCAGTTCCCCATCGACAACTACGAACTGACTCAGGCTATGCTGGAAATCATCCGCAACGGTGGTCTCGGCAATGGCGGTACCAACTTCGATGCTAAGATTCGTCGTAACTCTACCGACCTCGAAGACCTCTTCATCGCCCACATCAGCGGTATGGATGCTATGGCACGCGCTCTGATGAACGCTGCCGCTATCCTTGAGGAGAGCGAACTGCCCGCTATGAAGAAGGCTCGCTACGCTTCCTTCGACGAAGGTATCGGCAAGAACTTCGAAGACGGCAAACTCACTCTCGAGCAGGTTTATGAGTATGGCAAGAAAGTCGGTGAGCCCAAGCAGACTTCAGGCAAGCAGGAGAAGTACGAGACCATCGTCGCTCTCTACACAAAATAAGCCATCTGCTTATTTGATATTATAAAAAATCAGGAGTCACAGATGTGGCTCCTTTTTTTTATGATCATGCTAAAGTGATTCTAAAGGTCTGAATAGTCTAACGTGCGTAATAGTTATTCACCTTGTTCTTCTGACTTGTCAATGCCAGTATTGGCCTTTTTCCTTTTTTTCACAAACCATCGAACGGTGAAATACAGAACGACCAACCCTACAAGTGCTAAAATGCCCCACTTGATGTAGTCGCCATATTCCTCTAATTTCTCCGTCAGTTGGTCCTCTGGTACCACAGAATGCAAATACCAGCCTAGCGCTGCGAGAATGCAATTCCATACACCGGCTCCGATGGTCGTGTAGAGTAAGAATTTCCAGTAATTCATCTTCGACAGTCCTGCGGGAATGGAGATAAGATGCCGAATTCCGGGTATAAGACGTCCTGATATAGTAGCGACCATGCCATGGTCATTGAAATACTTTTCGCTCTTTTCAACTTTCTCTTGATTCAATAGGCACATCTTGCCCCATTTGCTGTTGGCGAATTTATAAATGATGGGACGCCCAAGGTAATAACCTGCCACATAGTTGATGCTGGCTCCAAGGTCGGCGCCAATTGTGGCAAACAATATCACTAAAAACACATTCAGGTGGCCGCCTGCGGCATGGTAGGCTGCTGGCGATACCACCAGTTCAGAGGGTACGGGTATGACAGTGCTCTCCAACAGCATCAGCAGCAGCACTGTTCCATAATTCAAATGTCCTATCAGGGATGTAATCCAACTCATTGCTTGTAAATACTTGTCTTTCTCTTAATATGATATATAATTCACTCTCCTCAACCTCATTTCTTTAACAGTCGCTTGGCCTCTTCATAATACTCTTCCGGGTCCATGCCTTCTGGAAACAGCCCGTTCAACACGTTTCGCGCTTCGCGTGGATTCTCAATGACGGCTTTTCGTAGATAGCGCAGATAATCGTCGTAATTGCCTAACTCATAGGCGCAGACCGCCAAATAAGAATAACCGTCGCTCATATTGCCGTCAGATGCCTCCAATAGCGATTGAAACATGTTGTATGCCAAATGGATGTAATTGTTGTCATATACCGAGATGGCGATACGCAACAAGATAGCGGGCGACATGTTCGAAGCGTCAACGGCTTCTTGAAAACAAATTTGGGCTTCTTCGATACGTTGATGCTCCAGATAGAGATGGCCTTTTAGTACTGTCATCTCTTCATGGTTACATTCGATATCTGCTGTCTTATTTACATAATACAAAGCCTCATCCAGACGACCTGCACGACTCAGGGCAAATGCCAGTTCCTGGTATATCTCCTGTTGATATTGTTTATACTCGCCGCGATAATTCGCTTCCGCCTTCTTCAGGTGTTCGATGGCTTCTTCCAGACGGTTCAAATTAAACAGGCAGATTCCTTGATACAAGTCGCCCACCGCTTCCTGGGGATGCATCTCGCTGTATTGGTGATAATACTTCAGGGCGTCCTCGTAATTAAAGAGCATCAACAAACCGTTGGCCTTATTCAGCAGCGCTTCTTCGTCATTAGGGTTGATGGCGAGAGCATACTCACTGCTGGTAATGGCTTCGTGTATGTTGTCCTGCATCAGTTGCGAGGCAGACAATTGGTTCCAATAATAGGCGGAAAAGGGGTTTTCGTCAATCAGTCGTGTAAATATACGCTCGCTTTCGGCATAATCGCCTTTGCTGAACAAGATACGTCCCAACGCCTCTTGGTAGTCATTGCACTCTGTCTCATTCGATTGTTTCAACCATTCGTGCGCCATCTCCATTTGCTCATAGTCGGCCATGAGAGTGGCGGCATCTAAGATGAAATCACTGCGGTCCAACGGGTCATCCAGTGTGTCGTAGCAGGAATGAAGATATTCATTCGCCTCGGTATATTGTCCTTTGGCAATCATGATTTCCGCCTCGATGTAATAGTAATCCAAATCTGATTTGTCCTCTATTTGGCTGGCATACTCCTCGGCTCTTTCAGGATCATTGTCACGGACAAGCATCATACGGGCCATGAAAACGAGTGGGGCGGTGGCGCCATTAAATAAGTCGATAGCATAAGTGGCAACAGACACGGCATCGTCGATTTGACCACGGCTGTGGTAATACTCGGCGATGTCGGTCAGTTGTTCTGAATCGAGATACGTGGTGTCGCCGCCATGTATCATCTCTTCGTACCTTCTCAGGTCTTCCTTAAATTCTTTGCTGTCGAAATATGAATTGTCCACTGGCTCTATCGGCAATAGGCTTATTTGTTCATCTTAGCCCAGGTGTCTTTCAGACCCACTGTCTTGTTGAACACCAGATGTTCAGGTGTGGAATCAATGTCTGCCATGAAATAGCCGATACGCTGGAATTGCAAATATTCGCCTGCCTTACGCTCCGCAGCATAATTTTCCACATAACAGTGATCAAGCACTTGCAGAGATTCAGGATTGAGCAATTCGCGGAAGTCGCGCTCGTCGGCTGACGGATTCTCCACATTGAACAATCTGTCATATACCCGTACTTCTGCCTCTTGGCAGTGGTCGGCAGATACCCAGTGAAGGGTGCCTTTCACTTTACGGTTGGCTCCTTCTTTACCGCTCTTGCTCTCAGGGTCATATTCTGCATATATCTCTTCGATATTGCCCTCGGCGTCTTTCTTGCAACCTGTACACATGACTATGTATGCGTTCTTCAGGCGCACTTCTTTTCCCGGGGTCATACGGAAGAATTTCTTCGGAGCATCTTCCATGAAATCGTCACGTTCTATCCACAGGTTCTTTGAGAAAGTGATGCTGTGGGTGCCGTCAGCCTCATTTTCGGGGTTGTTCACGGCAGTCATCTCTTCGGTCTCATTATCGGGATAGTTGGTGATAATCAGTTTCACGGGATTCAAAACGGCGCTCACACGGATACTGCGTGCGTTCAGGTCTTCACGAACAGCGGCTTCCAGAAGGGCCATGTCGTTCAATGCGTCAAATTTGGTATAGCCGATAGAGTCAATGAATTTGCGGATGCTTTCGGGCGAATAGCCGCGGCGGCGCATACCGCTCAAAGTCGGCATTCGAGGATCGTCCCAACCGTTTACTTTTTTCTCCGTCACCAAAGCCAGCAGTTTGCGCTTGCTCATCATGGTGTAGGTCAGGTTCAGACGGTTGAACTCTATCTGGCGTGGACGGTAGTCGGTCTGGCATTCTTTCTCTTGTAAGAAGTCAATAAACTTGTCGTAGAGCGGACGGTGAGGCACAAACTCCAATGTACAGACAGAGTGGGTCACACCCTCGAAATAGTCGCTTTGTCCGTGGGCAAAGTCATACATGGGGTAAGCATTCCACTTCGTGCCCGTGCGGTGGTGTGGGGTGTGGATAATACGATACATGATAGGATCGCGGAAGTGCATGTTCGGGTTGCTCATGTCGAGTTTGGCACGTAGCACCATCGAACCTTCCACGGCTTCGGGTGTGTTCATCGCGTTGAAAAGTCTCAAGTTCTCTTCTACCGGACGGTCACGATAGGGTGAGGGCTTACCAGGCTCAGTGGGGGTGCCTTTCTGTTCGGCTATTTGTTCAGAGGTCTGCTCGTCAATATAGGCAAGTCCTTTCTTAATCATCCAAACGGCAAATTCCCACAATTGCTCGAAATAGTCGGAAGCATAATACAAATTACCCCAATGGAAACCCAACCACTGGATATCGTTGAGGATATTTTCCACATATTCGTTGTTCTCTTTCGAGGGGTTGGTGTCGTCGAAACGCAGGTTGCATACACCGTTATATTTTTCGGCAATGCCGAAGTCCATGCAGATGGCCTTGGCATGACCGATGTGTAAATAACCGTTGGGTTCTGGCGGGAAACGCGTTTGGATGCGTCCGCCGTTCTTACCTTCTTCCAGGTCTTTTTCCACTAATTGTTCTACGAAACTGATGCTTCGTTTCTCTTCATTGGTGTTTACTGTCTCAGTCATATTTTTATAGATTATTATTCGATTTATTTGAACATGCAAATGTTTTTGTCTTAAATCTTCAATTCGAGTCCCTTCAACTACAAAAGGGCTTTTCTTTATTTCTTGATTCCCCGTTCATTCAGGGCTTGTGCATATCTGCGGGCATTCACCTGATGCTCGGCCATGGTCTTGGCGAAATTATGTGTCCCGTCGAAAGTCTCTTTGGCGCACATATACAGATAGTCATGCTGAGTGGGGTTGAGTACGGCATCGATGTTGACACGCTCCGGGTTACGGATGGGACCCGGGGGCAAACCTACGTATTTATAGGTGTTATAGGGATTGTCAACTGTCAACATGCTATTCAGTACCCTTTTGGCGCCGAAATTTTTCAATGCGAATTTTACAGTCGGGTCCGCTTGTAATAACATGTTGATCTTCAGGCGGTTCAGATATAACCCTGCCACACTCGGTTTCTCTTCTTTATTGTTGGTCTCTTCTGCCACGATACTGGCCAGGGTCACGGCTTCTGCCGGAGTCAGGCCTTGGGCTTTCGCTTGTGCTTTGCGTTCGTCAGTCCAGTATTTGTCGCTTTCTTTTTTCATGCGTCCTATCAACTCCTCGGGGGTCACATCCCAATTCATACTATAGGTCTCGGGCAGGAACAGACCGATAATGTTGGCGGTGTCAGTATCAAATTTCTGGCAAATAGCAGGATCTGACAATGCGCGATAAAGCGTCACACTGTCCATCTCCAATTTCTTGCTCACACGGGCTGCCAAAACATCCAACGTGCGTACCGAAGGAACGGTTACGTTGAGAGGTGTCTGTTCTCCGACTTTCAATTTCTGGTACAGGCGGTATGCACTTATACTTTTATCAATGGCATAACGCCCTTTATGAATATTGTCTGCATATTTGCCGGAACCGGCCAACAGTTTGAATCCTGTCATGCAACGGCCTTTTGATACGGCTCCCACTTTTATGTAAACAGAGTCGATGTTGTCGTCTTGGTCTATATACACATATTGGGTCTCACCGGTAGCATTCATGGCGGAAAACAGAAAATACCATCCTGCTCCAACGGCTATAAGTGCCAGCAATCCTAATGCCAGGCCAATCCGTTTGAGCTGTTTCTTCCGTTTCGACGCGCTCTTTTTGCGTTTTTGAGTCTTTTTCTTCATTGGTGGCTATATCGGTTACAATATATCTTTTTATTTCGCGGCAAAATTACTAATTTTTTTTCAATGAAGTGTTGGTTTCGTGTGGTTTATCGTCTTAATATGATGGATTTAAGAAAAAAAGTAGTAATTTTGCAAAAAGTATCTATGTAAAACCATGAAACTGAAATTCTCTATTCATTATAACACAGTCTGGGGTGAAAGCCTTCATGTATGTCTTACCTGTTGGCATCTTGACGGTAAGGAGCGGTATCAGAATATCATGATGCAGACCGACGACGGGTCGCTATGGGCAGTGGAGACTTCGCTGATGGAGTCGCGCACCAATCCCGTGGTGGCACTTGAGTATGTTTATCAAGTCGAGGATTCCGATGGAAAGACTGTGCGTAGAGAATGGAGTAAGGTGCCGAGGCGCTTTGCTGTTGACAGTGCCCTCAATTACGTTTTTCCTGATGCATGGCGCGACGCGCCGTTGCCCTGTCATCTTTATACGGATGCGTATAGGTCTATCACGGGATGGACCATGGGACAATGTCTGAACATAGAGAAATTGCCCATGTTCCGCAAAACGGTTATCTTCCGTGTCTCTGCACCTCAATTAGAGGCAGGGCAATCTGTCGGTATTTGTGGAAGTCACCCTGCTGTTGGTGATTGGAATCCATCGCGTTATCTAAAGATGAATCCCATGGGCGATGGCGACTGGATTCTCTCTGTCAATGTCGATGCCATGCGCCATCCGATTGAGTATAAATATGTGGTGGTTGATGATGAGAGCCATCAAATCAAATCGTGGGAAGAAGGCGATAA
>CAMJAO010000101.1 GCA_946403615.1 uncultured Prevotellaceae bacterium | reverse complement strand
ATAAACTGGAAGGCGTCGTCGAAGCGCTCGTAGTTCTCTGGCAGGTCGGCAGCCATCTGCAGGGGGGAATACATGGTCAGGTAGAGTGCAAGCGACCCTGCGATGGTGATGCGTGCCCATGAAGTATTGTCGCTCCATGTGGAGAGTTTCGTCTCGAAGATGCCTGGAGTGTAATCCATCGGTCCGCCTTGCAAGCGTGTGAACGGCAGGATGCAGGTGTGGTCGGGATTGCTGCCTCCAAACGCCTCATATTCCGTACCGCGCGCACTCTCACCGCCCACGAGGTTGGGATAGGTGCGGCAAAGGCCGGTGGGACGTGTCGCCTCATGGCTGTTGACCATGACATGGTGCTTGGCTGCTTCTTGAATGACATACAGATAGTGGTTGTTCATCGACTGTGAGTAGTGGTGGTCGCCACGCGGGATAATATCGCCCACATAACCTGTTTTCACAGCGTCATATCCGTATTTGTTCAT
This sequence comes from uncultured Prevotellaceae bacterium, assembly GCA_946403615.1. Classification (GTDB taxonomy): domain Bacteria; phylum Bacteroidota; class Bacteroidia; order Bacteroidales; family Bacteroidaceae; genus Prevotella. Next base: position 6,888 of record CAMJAO010000101.1, on the reverse strand, counting down.
CAGTTCGAATGCCTCTTTGATATGGCGTTCATAGTTTTGAGTCGAACTGCTGGTTTCGTGGTGCATCAGCAGTTTCACGCCCTTGGAGTGAGCATATTCGTTGAGCATCTTGATGTCGAAATCGGGATACGGGGTAACGAAATCGAAGACATCGCGTTTCCACATGTTGGCCCAGTCTTCCCAGCCTACGTTCCATCCTTCTACCAGCACTTCGTCGAGTCCGTTTTTGGCAGCAAAGTCGATGTAGCGTTTCACCTTGTCATTGTTGGCGGCATGACGGCCGTTGGGCTTGGCTTTTGACCAGTCTATCTGGTCGAGTTTGATGCTCGGGAACTCATCGGTGTAGTTCCAACTGCTCTTTCCGACAATCATCTCCCACCACACACCGCAATATTTCACGGGATGAATCCACGAAGTGTCTTCTATCTTACAGGGCTCGTTGAGGTTGAGGATGAGATTGCTTGAGAGCATATCGCGCGCATCGTCGCTGACCATTACCGTACGCCAAGGGGTGCTGCAAGGTGTCTGCATGGCACCTTTCAGGCCTGTGGCGTCGGGAGTGAGGTGGCTGACGAAAGTAAGGGGTTCCGGCAGCGGATAGGGCGACGGTTTGGGCGCGGGTGTATAAGCATTGCTTCCACCGGAAAGTTTAGTCGAAAGGCTCTTTGTCTGCGCATCGACCAATTCGAGGTGCATGGTGGCATAATCGAGACATGCAGCCTCGTGGATGTTGATGTAGAGTCCGTCGTCGGTTTTCATCTGAAGGGACGTCTGCACACCCGTCTCTGAGAACACCGCCACAGACGAATTGCCCCAGTTGACCGCCGTTTTCATCCTGCCGCGTATCTCGGAGAGACGTGTCTGCTGTGTTACCTGCTCCTGTGTGTCGTAGTCGCCAGGCAGCCACCAAGCCATGTGGTCACCCGCCATGGCAAACTCTGTATGCTCTTCCTTGATGAGGAAATAATTGAGGTTTTCCTGTTGCGGGAACTCGTATCGAAATCCGACACCGTCGTCATAGACACGGAATCGGATGATCATCTTGCGGACAATCGTCTCCAGCGCCAATCCGGGAGCACTATCACGTCCCTTATATGCAGGTCTCTCTGTAGCCTGCTCCAAGGTCACCGCCATTTCACAATAATGGTTTCTGATGGTGCTGGTCTCGCCCCAAACAGGTTTCCATGTCTCGTCGAAATCATCCCTTGCGACATTGACAATCCGGAAATTCTCCATCAGGTCAATCTCGTTGTCACCCATCGAGGCATGTTTGTCTTTGGCCAGTTCAAATCCTAAGCCAGAGGGTTTGACAACGGCCTTTCCTTTATAGTCAAGGCTATACATGGGTCTGCCTTGCTCCGAGAGCCAAAACTTCAATACTACGTTTCCGTCGGGCGACGCCATCTCGTCCTGCGCCATCATGGTCATGGGCGCCAGCACAAGGAATAATCCAATCAATAGTTGTTTCATTGGGTGGGGGGTTAGGGTTGAGGGTTAAGGACCCCTGCCGCCTCCCCCGAAGGGGAGGATAGGTGCTTGAGGGGGTATTATTTTTTAGTAATTACTCCCCTCGCCCTGTGAAGAGGGGTTGGGGAGATGGTTTCAGAGGTTTTTTATTTCCTGCCGCTTTGTGAGATGAGTTCAGCGAGATTTTCGTTGAATTTCTCGTTGGCCATGAGTTCTTCGATAGTCAAGTGCATGCGATAGCGCCAATAGTGCTTGGGATTGGCGGGGATATTGATACGCTCGGCATTGGCATCGGGCAACCGCAGTTTCTCATCGATAGCCAGCCAGTCTTGTATAGAGAGGATACAAAGCATAGACGGCGAGGTGAGATGGCGAGAGATAATGTCACGTGCCAACCATCCGGGCAGCGGATGCGGAGCCTTGTCGCCCCGGTAGAGCATGGTACTGTAATACTCCTGGGTGCGCTCCTCGTCTTCGTCCCACCACTGGCGCAGCGTAGGCATGTCGTGCGACGAGATGGTACACACGGAACGGTAGGGATTACGCGAGAGGTGGCCAAACTTCACTTGCGGGTCTTTCGGCATCGACTGCAGCTCGAGGCTGAGGATACGCAGTTCGTTCATCACCCAGGGCACACAGTCGGGCACCATGCCGAGGTCTTCCGCACACACCAGCATACGCGTGGCCTGCACCAGCCGCGGCATTTTCTTCATCGCCTCACGATACCAGAACTGGTTGTTGCGGCGATAGAAATAGTCGTTGTAAAGACGGTTGAAGACGAACTTGTCTTTATCCATCAACGTCTCGTAAATGAAATCAAACTGTACGGAAATGCGAGGATGGAACTTATTGGGGTCTTTATGGTCGCGGAGGAAGAGCACATCGCTGATGAGCGCATATAATCCGTCGCGCAGGTTGCGTTCCTCATCGGTCTTGGCATCGGCAAAAGCGGCCTCGACTTTCTTCTGTGTGTCAAATTCAGGACGCATACGATACAAGCCCTCGGCTTTCGGCTCCACATATTTGTCACGCACTTCCTGTGCACGCTCCTTGAACATGCGATCGAGCACCCAGTCGGTGATGAACGGTGTGGTGAAGAATTCCTCCTGGAACTGCAAACCGTAGGCCTCAATCTCCTCACGGGTCAGTCCGAGCGAGGGCGCGAATTGTCCGAGCAGTCCATGCACGGCATTGGCGGGAATCTCCCAAATGCGGAAGAACCCGAGCACGTGGTCGATGCGGTAAGCGTCGAAGAATTTCGCCATGTTGGAGAACCGGCGTACCCACCATGCGCAACCGTCGGCAACCATTTCGTCCCAGTTGTAAGTGGGGAAGCCCCAGTTCTGTCCGTTGGCAGAGAAATCATCTGGCGGTGCGCCTGCCTGTCCGTTGAGGTTGAAGTAGCGCGGCTCCTGCCACACGTCACATCCGTGGCGGTTCACACCGATGGGGATATCGCCTTTGAGGATGACACCTTTCTCGCGCGCATACTTGTGCACGGCCTGCATCTGCTCGTTGAGGATGAACTGCACGAAATAGTAGAATGCCACCTCTTTGTACGCTTTGTTGCGTGTTGACGTAAGCGCGGCGCGGTCGTCCTCGTTCCAAGTGTTGTGGTCAGGCCACTGGCTGAAATCGGCCGTGCCGTATTTCTCACGAAGCGAGCAATATTGGGCATAAGGCACGAGCCAAGTTTTCGACTCCTCAAAGAATCGTTTATAAGCGGCTGATGCCATCATCTTCTTACCCTCTTGCTCGAAAAGCAGTTGCAGATACTCGGTTTTGGCATTGTTCACTCGCTCATAATCGATTTGTGTCAGTGCGTTCAATTCCTTGCGCAGTTTGGCGAAACGTTTCTTCGCTGCTGCGTCAGCCAATGGGGGCAGCGCGTTGAAATCAGCATACTGCGGGTGCAGGGCAAAGATACTAATGCAACTGTAGGGATATGAGTCGGTCCAAGTATGGGTGATGGTGGTGTCGTTGATGGGCAGAATCTGCAATACGCGCTGACGGGTGTGTGATACCCAGTCGACCATCTTCTTCAGATCGCCGAAATCGCCCACGCCGAAACTGGTTTCGGAGCGCAACGAGAAGACGGGAACGAGCGTGCCGGCGCACTTGATGTCATAGATGGGGAAGAAAGCCTCGGGCAACTCATATACCACCACATCGCCGTCGTGAATCTCGGGCAACATGACTACACGGTTCTCGCAATTCTCCCAAATTGGGCTGACATCCTCATCTTCGTCGAGAACGATGAATTTGAATTCCAACCTATCGCTTTCAAGGCGTGAGGCGTCAATATCGAGGAGCCACTCATTGTAGTTATGCTCGATCATGGGCAGCGCATTAGCCATTTGCCAGTCGCCCAGACAGCGTCCGAAACCGACTACTGCCAACCGCTCCTCACTGCGAAGTTGGGGAGCTCTGACTTTAAGTCTGACGGTCCGTACAAAAGCATTTTTCGTCACTGCCCCTTTCTCACGGCGGTTCACGCAATCGGTCATGGCCGAACTATAGAGATATGCGTTGTCGGGGATGTCTATCCAATGGTCATAGACGATATAATTGCCGCCCTTGGTATTGGCAAGTTCCAGCCGGTGCGTCTCCTGTGTCCATTCATGCCTGAGCACCTGGTCGCCCCGCATCACACTATAGTAATAATCTACTGCCGTGCCTAATTTCAGCACACCATTCAAATCGCATGACCAGTGCATCCCGTCAAGGGTGCTCATGCGATAACTTGTGACTTCGCGCTCCCCGTCTTCATGGACGGAAACGTGATTCAGCACCAGTTCTTCTCCGAACACGGTCTGATATTCCAAATGAAATTGTAAATTCATAGCGCTTGGGTTAGTAATTGATGGTGTAAAATTACTATCTTTTTTAACTAAGGTGGTGAAAAAAATCACACCTTTTGCGCAAATACAAGTGCAAACGATTGCACGATTAAGATGGGAACAACTGGTGTAATGAGTATAACGGGACTATATGGCAAATCGGGTGAACAAGTAGATTTCATCCTATTCGCCTTATGGTGCCAGTGCTATTTTGACGGAAATGCCTTGCGGAGCGATGGCGAAGGAATAGCGGCCGTGCTCACCGGTAATCTTATCGCCTATCCAATAACCCAATTCGGTAGAGGCGATGCCGATAGCCGCCCCGGCCACAGCATCATACCAGTGGTGACGATTGCGGCAAACACGGTCGATGGCTGTAAACGTCGCCACACCATACCCAGCCACACTGATCCACGGACTGACATGGCCGTACTCCTTATTCAGCGCGTGTGCACCGGCAAAGGCAATTGCACAATGACCGGAAGGAAAACTGCGGTTGTCTGTGCCGTCGGGCCTACGCTCATGGATGCTGTGTTTGAGCACCCATGCCGTACCCGCAGTAAAGACATACGAGGCAGCGGCATTGACCGCCATGCGCTTCCAAGAACTCTCGCTGTCCACACCTATCGCCTTGAGCACGAAAAGGGAACCGAATGGCACGTATTGCAACACGTCGTCCGGCCCGTCGCCATGGTATTTCTTGTCTTGGGCAGAAAGGCTCAACGACAAAAAAAATGCAACTATGAGGAAGATGATTTTCTTCATAGTTGCAAAGTTATTTGTTTTTCCGGAAAAAACAACAGTTGGGCTGAGAATTAATGGTTATTTATTCCTGATAACCGTCACGGCGACTGAGCCGCATATCAGCAAGACTCCCGCCACAATCATCATATTGCCCTGTATGCTGCCAACTAAAGAGAGGATGACGCCACCCAGAAGGGCTGCGACAATCTGCGGCACACAGATGGTGCCGTTGAAGAGTCCGAGGTAAGCACCCATGTGGCCATAACCCTGCAAAGCGTTGGTGACAAAGGTGAACGGCATGGCGAGCATGGCAGCCCAAGCGCAACCGATGAGCAGGAACGGGATGAACTGCGCATATTGGTTGTGAATGAACGGCACCATGGCAAAGCCGATACCTCCGAGCACCAGACTGAGCGAATAAGCCAATTTGGTATTTTTGAACTGCGGTAACAAAGCAGCCCACACCACACTGCCGATAGCCTGAACGGCGAAGAGGATGCCCACCCAGTTGCCCGCCTCCTGATAAGCGGCCGAAGTGGTGGCGTCTGCCAAAGTCATGTCCACATCCCAGCAAGCCGAAGCGATGGCACCCGGAGTGTAAGTCCACATATACATGAACGCTGCCCAGCAGAAGAATTGCACCAGACCCACTTTCCAGAAGGTGGAAGGAGCATTTTTAAGAAGGGTGAACCAGTTGGCGCTGTCTTTTTTCTCTTCCTTGTTCTGAATGCCGTTGTACATGGCGTATTCCTGTGGATTCCACTCTTTCACCTTGACTGTGGTGTAGATGACACAAAGGATAAGGATGGCCGCACCCACATAGAACGACCAGATGACGGAGTCGGGCACCACGCCGGCCGCCGCCTCGTTTTGTATGCCGAGCCATGTGAAGAAGAAGGGGAACACATAACCTGCCACGCTGCCCGCATTGCAGAGGAAACTCTGGATGGAATAAGCTTTGGCCTTCTGTTTCTCGTTGACCATGTCGCCCACGAGCATCTTAAACGGCTGCATGGCCATATTGATGCTGGTGTCGAGGAACATGAGCGAGACGAGTCCGAATATCATGGCGGCACCGATTGTCAACCCTAACGAACCGGCGTTGGGCAACAGACACATCACCAGCACAGCCACCAAGGCGCCTATAAATAAATAAGGAATACGGCGGCCGAAACGTGTCCAAGTGCGGTCGGAAAGCGTACCGACAATCGGTTGCACAAGGATACCCATCAACGGAGGCAGTATCCAGAAATAACTCAGGTTGTGGGGGTCGGCGCCCAATGTGGAGAAGATGCGCGAGATGTTCGCGCTCTGCAATGCATACGCTATCTGCACACCGAAGAATCCGAAACTCAGGTTCCACAGTTTCCAGAATGAAAGATCGGGTTTTGTTTTCATATATAAAATGAAGATTAAGCCCCCATCCCTCCACGAAAGGAGGGGGCAGTTCAGGGTATGATTAACTATAAATATTCAACAACAAGCCATTTGTCCCCAGCCTTGCTATCAATACCCTCCCCACGGAGAGGGGTGAATAGGGGGCGTTTGAGGAGGTGAGGTTTTACCTCGTACTTCCCCGTATGATGAGGCGGGTGCGTACCACGCGCTTCTCCACTTTTTCAAGAGGGATGACTCCTTCCACTTTTCCGATGAGGATATTGGCGGCCTCCTCGCCTACGACATGTCCGCGCTGTTCGACGGTGGTGAGCATGGGGTCGCACGCCACGGCACGCTGACCGTTGGTGAATCCGCACACCGACACGTCGTCGGGCACATGCAATCCCATGCGCTTGGCAGTGTACATGATGCCGATGGCGGTATCGTCATTGACGGCGAA
>CAMJAO010000100.1 GCA_946403615.1 uncultured Prevotellaceae bacterium | reverse complement strand
ACTCGTGCGAGAACGTGGTGAAGCACATCGCCGCCAAGCATCCGGAAGGCAAGTTTGAAACGCTGCGCGACTGCACATGGGAGCAGTTGGAAGAGGTCCGTGCCGAGGTAGGCGAAGAAGACTACAAGCGCGCTCACTTCGTGTTGGGCGAGAAAGACCGCGTGTTGGCCGTTTGCGACGCTCTGGTGGCAGGCGACTACGAGACGGTGGGCCAGAAGATGTATGAGACGCACGAGGGACTGTCGAAGGAATATGAGGTGAGTTGCGAAGAACTCGATTTCCTGAACGACATCGCCCGCGACAACGGCGTGACCGGCAGCCGCATCATGGGTGGCGGTTTCGGCGGCTGCACCATCAACCTGGTGAAAGACGAATTGTACGAGCCGTTTATCGCTGATGCGAAGAAACGCTATGCCAAAAAATACGGCAAAGAACCTCAGGTCATAGACGTGGTGATAGGCGACGGTTCGAGGAAGATTTGTTAAAGCGAGCCACCTAAAGCCCCTTAAAGCCCCCTAAAGCCCCCTCCCCGACCCTCCCCGAGGGGAGGGAGTAGTTACTAAAGCTCAGATAAGGGGTTAGACATAAAAAATACTCGACTTCATATATGAGGTCGAGTATTTTTATGTTGGGGGTTAGAGATTATATCATGTTAAACTACCCCACACATCCTAGAGATGAAGGCCGGTGCTCTTGTGATAGCACCCAGCCTGCAGATTGTGAATGCTCAGAGGAGGACTTAATTGCAGTTGGTGACGGGATTGCCGCAGAGCCAATCGTCCTGAATCCAACCGGTGTGCTTTCCGTCAATGGTAGAGACTTTGACCCAATCGCCCTTCACATCCATGGGATGAAGGACTAACTCCTCTTTGAAAGAATAGACCACTTTTGCACGTGAAGAAGGTGTGGCGCGCAGGTAGAGCGTCTGTCCACCGTAATTGCGAGTGCCCACACCGATGCAGGAGTAGTGGATGTAATAACCACTTCGTGAGCCAGACAATTTGTACAAGCCACCATCGGGCTCATAATAACTTGCATCGCAAATGGACCACCACCCATTGACAGGCGTCTCCACCAAAAGCATGGCGTCGATACTGGTAGAAACCTTCTCAACGATTTTTCCGTTAGGCGCATTGCGGATATTGGTAAAATCGCCTACCGTATCCCAAAAGAACACTGTAACGTATTGTGCCTTCACTCCGATGGCTGCCAACATGAACAGCGCCATCAATAATAATTTCTTTGTTTTCATAATGGTTAAGATTAATGTGTACTACTTAATGGCATTCAAGAAGTTTTGCCACTCTTCGGGCATGTTTTTGAGGTTGTCAGAGGCTTTGACGAGCTTTTCTGCGGCATCATAAAGGTTGTAAACTTTCTTTGACTCGCCATTCATGCCATTGTATTCTTTGACATTCTCGTAATAGAGCAGTTTCTCAATGGTTTTGAGTTGTCCGTTCTTCCATACATCCTTCGTATATTCCTGTTCCCAAGCGCTGTTGGAACCACCATTGTAAATGGCATTATCCGCAGCGGAGAAGACGGGATTTTGCAGTGAGGGGGAGCCCAGTTCGCCATAGCGCTCGAAACGTTGTTTGTCGGCTTTCCACAGGAGGATGGTACTGTAAGTGCGCGATTCGCCCGCTCCAAGGAAGATATCGGTGTTACCGTCGAAATCGGCATCCACAAAGTGGATAAACGTCTCGGGCTTCTGGTCATACCAGTCGGTGAAGAGTTCGTCGGTAATGGTTTGAATGACTTTGCCGTCGATGGAGATTTCCGCCTTTTGTTTATCGTCAGCTTCTTTTGACAATTTTACGCTGATATGCTTGTCTTTAGAAGGGCAAGCAGACAACAGCATGGGTTTTGCGGCAGGTGTTTCAGCCTCCACCGTCTCAGTCGGCTCAGCGGTGACAGAATCCTTTTTGACATCCTCCGCGACTTCAGTAGAAGCATTATCAGAGGTCTGGGCAGATTCATTTGGTTTGTTAGTACATGCGCAAATGAGTGCACTAGCGAGTAAGAATAGATACGTTTTTTTCATTATAAAGTAAGTTAATTGTTGTGATTGCAAAAATAAGAAAAAAAGCGGACAACGCAAATATTTTGGATGATAATATTGAAAAAAATATTAATGATGAGGAAGGGCTATGGATTTTTGGAGAGGGTATAGGGGGTTATGGGGGGGTAGGATATTCTAGGATAAGCTAGGATAAGCTAGGATAAGCTAGGAATCTCTAGGTCTTTTGACGGGAAGAGCCGCAATGCAAACGATTGCACGCCACTATTTATAAAATATGTGAAAAGAGGGGCTATCCAAACGCGGAAATAAGTATTTTTGCATAATCATTGCCTTAAAATACAACAAATCATCTATTTATATGAAACGAAGCATTACATTACTACTGATGTGCCTCATGGCCATACTCACCATGTCGGCACAAGGTTGGCCAGCCAATTATGGTGGTGTCATGTTGCAGGGATTCTACTGGGACTCTTTTGAGGACACCAAGTGGAACACGCTCACCGCCCAGGCCGACGAGTTATCCTCTTATTATGACTTGATTTGGGTGCCCAATTCCGGTCAGACGAAAGCAGACCAATGGAACTCGCCCGGCAACTGGGGTTACGAGAACATGGGCTATATGCCTGTGTATTGGCTCCGCCACAACAGTTGTTTCGGCACCGAGGAGGAATTGCTCAACATGATTCAGACCTTCAAAGCGAAGGGCACAAAACTGATTGAAGATGTGGTGATTAACCACAAGAACGGTTTGTCGAACTGGGCCGACTTCCCCGATGAGACTGTGACAGGTCCCACGACCGGCGCCACATATACCGTGACATGGGCCCAAGACATGCAAGCCCTATGGGGCATCTGCTCAAACGACGAGATATACAGCAACGGCGGCGTGCATGACGGCACCACCTACGTGAGTGACGGTTCTGCAGCAGCCGATGAAGCAGACAATTTCGACGGATGCCGCGACCTGGACCACACCGATGCGCGCGTACAACAGAATATCTACACCTATCTGGACTATCTGATCAATGAACTGGGATACGCAGGATTCCGCTATGACATGGTGAAAGGTTACAAGGCCTATTACACCGGACTGTATAACTTGCATGCCCAGCCAGAGTTCAGCGTGGGCGAATATTGGGACGGCAGTTATGACGCCGTGGCCGGTTACTGGATTACGGAGACAGGCATTCCCGCCGACGGTGTCATCCAGTCAGCCGCTTTCGACTTCCCCTTGAAAGACCGATTGAACGAAGCCTTCAACAACGAGAACTGGTCGGCATTGTCGAACAAAGGCGTGGCAGGCGACCCTAACATGAGCCGCTATGCAGTGACCTTCGTTGACAACCACGACACCTACCGCGAGGAATTCTACCGTGTGAACAGCAATGTGCTGGCCGCCAACGCGTTTATCCTCGCCATGCCCGGAACGCCCTGTATCTTCCTCCCCCATTGGAAGCAGCATAAGGCAGCGCTGAAGAAAATGATTGCCGCCCGCAAGGCCGCCGGCATCACCAACCAAAGCCCCATTACCGCCCAGTATGAGTTGGACGGCGGTTACTATTTGAAGGTGACTGGCGAAAATGGCTCCGTCATTCTGACTTGCGGCAAACCGACAGGCGACATCGACCTGGACCAGCATACCCTCGTGGTGAGTGGCGAGAACTTTGCTTTCTATCTCTGGGATGGTGTTTATGACGAGGAGACTTACGATGAGATTGAGGCCGAGAGTGCCCAAGACATCTGTATCTATGTCAGAGACAACGGCCAGGGCGCACCCTACCTCTATGCTTGGAACGGCGGCACACAATTCAACGGCGGTTGGCCCGGCGCGCTGATGAGCGACAAAGTGACTCTGAGCGACGGCACGTCGTGGTATAAGCAGACGTTCAAGAGTTCGGAGTTGAATGTCATCGTGACCTACGACAACGGCAAACAGACGCAAAACATCGAGAACATCACCGAAGACAAATATATTGTCTATTATATGGACGACGACCGCAAATACGCCGATTACAGCGGATTGTATAACGGTGACCGCAACAGCGATTACATCTACGGCTATTTCGACGCTCCAACCGGTTGGAACAAGGTTTGGGCATGGAACGATGTGTTCTATGATATCGAAAACAAGAACTACACCGGCGGCACCTGGCCCGGAGCAACCATGACGAAAGTAGGCGTGTCGAGCACCGGCAATTACATCTACCGCTGGCGCATCGACAAGGATTTGAACGAAGGCGCGCCCAACCACATCATCTTCAACAACGGCAACGGCGGTCAGACCACTACCCTGCCCTTCATCAACGGCGCCTATTACGACCAGAACGGCATCGCATCGGAAAATATGCTGTCATTCATGCCAGTAGCCCTTGACGGCAGTTCGATGGTAACAGCAACCAACTGGAACGGCAATGAGGAGCAAGTGGCACAAGGCGGCGCCAACAGTCCCGTGACACTGCGTCTGTATTACCCCGCCGGCACTTACACTGTGCAAGCCATAGTGAGAGGCAACGAGGGAAGCGATGTCACCCTGACCGCCGGCACCTCTACCGCATCAGTCACCCTGACAGGTATGGCCGCAGACTCGCCCTCGACCGTGACGACCGACGGCGTAGTGGAACAAAGCGTCGACGTGGCGAACAACGGCTGGCAGAAAGTGCAGACCACCTTCACCACCACCGAAAACGGACCGCTGGTGATACGTCTCACCTCCGATGCCTCGACATGGCAGGTGGGCACGGTTACCCTGCTGAAAGACGCAGATACCCAAAACGGCGACAAATACCAGACCACCGCAACGACGAAAGTGACCGAGACGAGTGTTGACGTGACCGATTTAAGCCGATTCAGTTTCTACGGTCGCGGCGTGAACAAAAACGCGCTGGTCATCGCCTCTGCAGGTCAGGCAGCCGCCGCTCTGCCTTGCAACGCAGTCGTTGACGGACAGTGCAGCCAGTTGGTGCTGACAGACGGAGCCTACGACTTCGCCGCACCGACCGATTTTACCGCAGAGAGTGTTACCTATGACCGCAGCATCGCAGCAGACAAGAAAGTGACCGTCTGCCTGCCTTTCGACGTCACTGCAGAAGAAATGGCATCGGCAGGTATCACCGCTTACGAGATGGACCGTGTGAGCCCGGAAGAATCCTTCCATTTCAGTCCTGTCAATGAGATGAGCGCGAATACGCCCTACATCGTCGTACTGTCAGAAGAAAGCGCACCGTTCGCATCACTGAGCAGCAAGAGCATCAGTGTCACTCCTGACGAGATAGCCAAGAACTTCGACGGCATACAGTTTACGGGAACCATGAAGCGCATGGTGCTCAACTCCGGTGATGGCGCCGTGTATTATGGCTATAAAGACGGTACATTCGTGAAAGTGGGCAAGAACGTAGGCTTGAACCCGTTCAGGGCTTATATCAAGAGTAACCGCGAACTGGGCAACGCCGTGAAAGTGATGTTTGACGTGTCAGCCATCCAGAACGTGACAAATGAACAGAAAGCGGCAACAAACACCATCTACAGCATCGACGGACGCATTGTGAGCCGCGACGGTAAGGCTTCAAATCTCAATAAAGGCATTTACATCCAAAACGGCAAGAAAATGGTTGTAAAATAAGAATCTTGAATTAATTAAGATAAAACAACAATGGAAAAGACTATATATATACGACCTGAAATACGGTGGGTGGAAATAGATTGTGCAGCCTTGATGGAAGACGGATTCAGTGAGAAACCCGACGGAGAAACTCCTGAGGTGAACGATACTGAACTCGACTCCAACCGTGGATTCTTTGACACAGACGAATACCATACACCAAATGTGAACGTTTGGGAGTAAGAGTAGCTAATGAAAAGAAAGAGGGCACGCATCATTTTTGCGTGCCCTCTTTTTTTGAGCATAGGAGTTGATGGGTGCAAAGGGTATGATGAGCGCAAAGGAAAGAATTGGAAAAGAGAAAAAGAGGGGGAAAACGGGTGGATTGAGAGGATAATTTCCTAAAAAGTGTAAAAAATACACTATTCGTAAAAATTATTGAGAAAATATTTGGAGGTAAATAAAAATAATTGTAATTTTACACCCAAAATCATATCATCTATAAACATCAAACTATGAACAACAAAATGAAACACCTGTTTTGGGTAATTGGAATGGCAGCAATAGTTGTCTTTTCCGCATGTAGCAGTGAGAAAAAGGGTCCGAAAATCACTGAGTCAGGATTAGACCCGTTAGCATTTGACTCTATTGTGAACAACAAGGAGGTGAAACTCTACACCCTGACAAACGCGAAGGGCATGGAGGTTTGCATCACCAATTTCGGCGGTCGTGTGGTTTCTATCATGGTTCCTGACAAGGACGGCAACCTGACCGACGTGGTTTTGGGTTATGACAACCTTAAACAGTACACCGACTCTGTGAACAGCCCGAGCGACTTCGGTTCGACCGTGGGCCGCTATGCCAACCGCATCAAAGACGGTAAAATCACCGTGGGTGACAGCGTGTATCAATTGCCCCGCAACAACTTCGGTCACTGCCTGCACGGCGGTACGAGCGGCTGGATGTATCAGGTATTTGACGCTGAGCAGCCCAATGACTCGACACTTATTCTGAAGTTGACCTCTCCCGACGGCGACAACGGTTTCCCCGGCAAGGTGGACGTGACCGCGACTTACTCTCTGACCGCCGACAACGCCCTCGATTGCAAATATGAGGCCGTGACTGACAAAGAGACCGTCATCAACATGACCAACCACAGTTACTTCAACCTGAATGGCGACCCCACCACAGAAGGCATGGACATGGAGATGTATATCAATGCTGACAACTGGACACCCGCCGACGCCACCTATATGACCACAGGTGAGATCAAGTCAGTAGAAGGCACCCCGATGGACTTCCGCACCGCTCACGCAATCAGCGAGCACGTGAACGACAGCACATTCGACCAGATTAAGAATGCCACCGGTTATGACCACAACTGGTGTCTGAACACTTATAAAGACGGTAAGGGTGACGATACTCAGGTAGCCGTTTCACTGTATTCACCGAAGACCGGTATCCTGCTCGAGGTTTACACCAACGAACCGGGTATGCAGGTTTACACCGGCAACTTCCAAGGCACAGGCGTTTCCTGCAAACACGGCATTCAGTATCCGAAACACGTGAGTGTATGTCTGGAAAGCCAGAAATATCCTGATTCACCTAACAAGAAAGACTGGCCCTCACCCTATCTGAAACCGGGCGAGAAATATTACAGCCACTTGGTGTATAAGTTTGGAATCAAATAATCCCTGAAATCATGAACAGTATATCACAAGCCATCAGTCAGTCTGGATTTCAGACAATTGACTT
>CAMJAO010000099.1 GCA_946403615.1 uncultured Prevotellaceae bacterium | reverse complement strand
CCATACGGCGCCGTCAGCGTCATAACCGTCATGAATCAGGCTGACAAAATCTTCAGTTGACTCAGCCATAGTGAAGCCAACTGGATCGTTGATGAGATTGATGATAAGCGGAGCGTTTCCGTCATTGTAAATCTCATAGTTCTTCGTGGTCGTTTCGGTAATCGTGCCCCAAGCCTGTGTTCCAGTCAGGCTGCTGGTAGAAGTAGAACCTGCCGCACGGAAGATAAACTTCGGCTCGTAAGCCTTATACTGAGATTGTGCGCGTTGAACAGTAGAACCTTGCAGATTCTCTTTCAGGTCCATGTTGATATAGGTGTTACTGTTGGCCCAAATAGAGGTCTCCACTTCACCTGCCACATCAAACGGTTCTGAAGTCTCGCCGATAGCCAGATTTTGCGGCACTTCGGTTGTGACATACACCTCACCGGTCTTACGGTTAAAGATAGACACGCTGTATCCATCTTCACCTTGGGTCAAAGCAGCCTCACCGTTATTGGTCACGGTCACTGTATATTTCAACAGCACCTTACCGTTGGCTTGCTGATTCCAATAAATAGTACCAGTGGTTTGAGATGGATCAGCCGATGTGATGGCGATACTCTTCTCAACCTCAATTTCTGCATTTTCAGCAGAGAAATTGTCGAGATACACTCTCTGCGCACGGATACCGATACGCTGCGGCGTATCTACGGTATAAGTGACAGCCACCCATTCATCATCAGTGAGATTTTGAGTGAAGAGTTTGGTGTCACGCGCTGTACCTTCAGAGTTAAGACTCCAGAACTCCACAAAAGGACTCGAGGTCGAACCTCTTTTAGCATAAATAGTAATTTGGCCACTTACCACCGGGGTAACCAACAGGTCATATGTAACCTCATTATCCCAGTTATCACCGGCTTTTTGCTCACCAGCATACAATGCACCGGAATTATCAATGCCATCAGACTCTTTATAAGAGTAAGACATGAAATAATCGGAATAGCCGTCATTGTACCTGTGCACAATATGCTTCCAGTTCGAGGCCACTTTGAAGTCGTGGTTGCTCGTGGTGATGGCCGTGTTGAAGTCCACAGTATATGGACTCACCGTCTCGGCCCATGCCCCACTATACCCTAGTAGGGCGAGCAGTGTTAATAGTAAAAATTTTGCTTTTTTCATAAGCGTAGATTTTAAGTGAATATAAATGATAAATATTTGTCAGTATTTTTTGTTAAGGTAACTGTTGTCAGGCTTAACAGGATTCCACAACATTTCAATCTGCAAACTTACATATATTTTTTGAATTATCAAAGAATTTCGGGGATTTTAATAAGATTCGGAAAAAACTGGAGGTTTTTCGGAAAGAGATCAGAATAACAAAGCACAAATCGTCCTATACAATTCGCGGGCATTTATGGTAATTCATGATTTATAAAAAGAAAAGCAAAACTGTTTTTTTCTTTCACACGAATGTCCATGAATGCCCACGAATTATCAAAACTCATATTTCTTTATTTTCGTAGTCCTCTCTTAACACTTCATTCTTAATGATTTACGTATTTTCGTCCTTTGCTTACAACGATGCCGCGGTAGGACTCGCTAACGCGCTGTCCGGAGAGGTTGTAGCGGGGCTGATTGGTATCAACGTCTTTGCTCACCTCGGTGATGCCCGACACGATGTCTTTCAGTGGCACGGACTCGGCATTGGTGACATCCATCTCCTTGAGATTATCGGCAGTGACACTTTCAGTATAGCGTGTTACAAATGCCACAAGTGTCAAATTTTCTGGCACCCACGCATCGTCAAGGGTCGTGGTGAACTGTGCTTGATAGGTGTCGCCGTTAATCAGGGCTTTGCTGCCCATCGGTGCACTCAGGTATCGGCGCAACACATTGTTGTGACGGTAATTGTTGTTGCGCAGAGTGCGGTTGCGTGCATCCACATAATATTGGTATGACTTCACGTTGTCCTCGGTCAGGAGCACGGTGACACCCACATCACCGTAAATGGGCAGCGCGTCCTCGGAGAGAGTGCCGCTCACATCGACGGTCAACTGCTTTGTGGCAGGGTCGTATGCGGGTGTGGCTTCGATGGTGGCAAAAGAGGCGAACTCAATATCCTGGGAGATGATGTCGGCCACAATGCCTGTTACGAACGACGGACCCACCATCTGCACGTAGTAGTTGACATCATAGGCAATGTAATCCTCGGCTGGGAAATAAGCGCGGTTGCTCGTGAAACAGGGATAGGTGTAAGCATAAGCACGCGTGAGATACTCCGATTCAGCGATGGCAAGAGGATTGCCCGGTTTATAGACATTGACCATGCACATACGGTCAACATTGCTTTTCACCTGGTCGAACACGCTGTTCACAGCATCAGCCAACGGTTCGTCCTGATCGGTGTATTGCTCCACATACACTTTGTTGCGCGCCAGCGGATGGGCATAGACATAGAAGTGCGCTTCCATCGCCTTGTCGGGATCGGGAGTGACCGCCTCGCCGTCAACAGAGAAGGTGTAAACCTTAATGGTATGCTTGCCCACGCTGATATCATTTGTGAGGGGAAGCACAGGCAGGAGCGTAGCCATAGCGCCTGCTTTGAGTTTCTTTTCAGAAGAAATCGTCACAGGTGCCTGGTCATCGAGTTGGTATGCCAGTTCGAACGACGTCAGATCATCGCGGCCCACGTTTGTGGCACCTATCATCATTTCCACGTTCTCGCCGGGCTGCTTATAACGGAATCCCGTGTCGAGATAAGTGACGTCGAGGGCTTTGGCGGGCAGATCGCTCACATCGACGATGAGTTGTACGCACAGCATGCCCACATTCGTGATGGGATACCATCCCTCACCCTGACTAAAATTACCATAGAGCAGGAATTCGTTGCCGCTCAGGTTGCTTTCCGTCTCACCTTCTTCCATGCCGACAGTACAAAGCGCACCCGTCTGAGCGGCTACCATCTCCTCGCTCTCCACGTAGTCGAAACCGACAATCAATTCCTCGTTGCCAGACAGTTCAAACTCATTGCCGGCATTGAAGAACACATTGTTCCAACCAGGATAGGTGCGTTGGTTCTGGGCGACAGGCTCATCGACGATGGCCCCGTCTTGCACTTTATAGATAAATGCGCGAGTGCGGCCAATGGTCTGTCCCACGGCATAACGCACGCCTATCACCTTACAACCGGCATACGACCGCAACATGCTGTTGGTGATGTATGCTCCCACAGGATAAGTGCCTGTCGCACCGATACACACATGGTCGACGGTGATGCTGTCGTCGGGCCAATAGCCTATCGGCCTCTGCATCGACGAGAGACCCTCGGCACGGTGGGGAGATGCCACGGCATTAGGAGCCGCTACTGGAAGACCGACCAATGCTGCGGGACGTTCACCGACCATGACCACCGACGACTGTGCCATGACAGCCGATGTGGTCAGAAGTGCAAACAACAAGAATATCGTTTTTTTCATCGCTTCTGAACTTTTTTGAATTCGTTGCCTGATTTCACCAGATAAATGCCTGCGGGCAGGCTAGAGAGACGTGTGCCCAGTTTCTGACCGGAGAGGCTATAGACCTCAACACCTGTGGTTGCTGTATCTAGACGGACGGTTTCTACACCCGACACCACATCGATGACATACTCGGCCAACTCGGACTCACCATTCTTATAGATGGCTTTGATACCCACGACATGCTGCCCTGGAGTGAGCGATGTGAAGGTGTAGGTAGGTGTAGTCGATTCACCTACTTTCACGCCGTCGAGATAGATGTCATAACGTATCACATTGCCATAATCTACAAAGGGAGCCTCACCGTCGCCCGGGCCCACGGTGAAATCGTCGAGTTGTAGGATAAACGCGTCGTAAGAGATGTAACGCACAGCCAGACGCGCCTGATTGCCGGCAAGAGCCGCCAGGTCGGTCTCGAAGATGTTCCACTCCTGTGCGGGAACACTCTCGACTGTGCTGATGACAAAGAAATCGTTGGGGTCGGCGCTGCCGTCAGAAGCCAGGAACTCCACGGACTCGGGATACATGGCCTCGTAAGATTTCAGCGTGGCGCGCAGTTTATAACCCTCGCGGATATCGAGCAGGGGCGAGATGAGCCACTTGTCAGCCTTTCCGCGCTGCGGCGAGAAGAAGATGACCGTCTTATCGCCTGTGGGTGCCATGATGGCGACGTCGGTAGGCAACATCGGCGGTGTGGTATTCCACGGGTTGAACACCATAGGCGGTATCGGTGTGGGATTGCCGGCAGTGCCTGAGCCCGGGAACGACACAATGTTCGTAGCAGAGCCGAGTCCGATGGGATAGACGGGCAACTGGTCGAAGTCATAAGTGGTCCATTCGCCAAACGTACCTGTGGCGAAATCGGGATAATCCTCAAAACTGTCGGTGAAAATCAACTCCTGGTTCCAGCGCAGCACGGCTGTACCCGCATCTCCTTCGACGGTCACATCGGCGGTGATGTTATACGGAGTGAGCATCCGGTCGGTGAGTATGATATCGAAGGTCTGTTCGCCTGCGACATGGATGGTCTGCTGATATTCATTGAACGCACCTTCCTCCACATTGACGACATAATCGCCCAATGGCAGCGACGCCAATGCCACCTTTCCGTCAGTCACGGTGAGGTGGTAAGCCTCTGACGTAGAGGTGCTGACCAAATGGAGCACCTGTCCGTCGGCACCTATCACACTGTTAGTGCTGACATTGAACTGCACGGGCGCAAATGACGCCGCGTCGATGTTCACCTCTGTGGTAACTACTTCGCTCTCGGCAGCCTGATACACGGCTTTCACACCAAGGGTATGGGCACCGGCCGGCACATTGGTCAGTGTGTAATTGTAGGCATCGGTGATGCCCTTCTCCACACCGTCAAGGAAGATATGGAACACCTCGAAAGGATTGGCCTCGGAGCGATGTGCACGACGGGCCTTGGTCATGGTTATCGTTTTTTCATAAGCATTGGCCTGACCCACAAACACATCATCGACCATGAGCATGAACGACCCGTAACGGTTGTAATCACTGATATAACGGATGGCGAATTTCACCTGCTGACCGGCATAGGCGCTCAGGTCATATTCGCAGGTTTTCCACCCTTTCATGTCTGCGGTCTCGTAATTGCCGGCATCCAGTCGCACGAAATCGCCCTGCACGGGATTGTCGGTCTTGGTGGTGATGTACACCTGGAAGCGCTCGTTAAACTGGTCGGCGGCTTTGGCTTTGAACATGAGCATATTTTCCAAGCCGGGAGTGACGACAGGCGAGATGAGCCAGTCGTCGTTGGCACCGCCCGACTCTGTACGCGTGAATCCCACATACTGTTTGCCGCTGTAGGGGCGCAGAATGGGATAATCATACCACCAAGTGGGTTCTACGGTCAGGGGATTGATAATCTGTGCGTATTGGAACACGCAACGGTTGGGATAGTTGCCCAAAAGTGCGGCAGCAGCCAGTCCGTCGGCATCGATACCCGTCCACTCGCCGAAATGAATGGAGAAAGGCTCGTAATCCTCAAAATCGTCAAAAAACACTGGCGGTTCGGTATTCCACTCCATTTGTATGTCGTTGTTGCCAGTAACGGCATCGTGCTCCACACGCGCCTGCAAAGCGTAGGGTGTGCGCACCTTCTCCAAAAGGTCGAGCGTCACGGTCATACCGTCATTCGAGGCATCGACGGTGAAATCGCCTTCCGCAGTCTGATAACCGTCGCGACTCACACTCACATGATGCGGGCCTGCATAGACCTTGACGGTGCATTTGCCGTCGGCATCGAGTTTCACGCCTGAATAAGTGATTCCGTATTCGGTATGCTTCAATATGACAGGCTGCCCCTCCAACGACTCACCTGTTCCCACATTGACCACAAGATTGACGGTTTTGTCGCGTGATTGTCCGAAAACAGCCGTCGAACCGCATATCAAGAGTAATAATAGTAGTAATTTTTTCATTGCTTAAAGATTTAAGGGTGAGAGTGTTTAAGAATTAAGGAGTTCAGGAGTTTGGGAGTGAAGACATTCGTTTTCCCTTTGCGGGACAACCGTCTAAACTCCTAAACTCCCAAACTCCTACACTCCAAAGAGATTATTTCTTCGTCACACGGTAGGTCTTCACACTGTCGCCGTCTTTCACTTTGACGATGTACAGACCGCGCTCGAGCGATTGCATGGTGCCGTTGCCAAGACCTTGCTTGACAAGCACACCATTGGCGTTGTAAACACTCACCTCAGCATTGCTACGAACGCTGTTGTTCACCTCTTCGATGCCCGACACGACGTCGCCCACATGGGTGAAGGTAAAGTCGTCGAACAAAGCGAACCAGTTGGCGGAAACGGTGGTATGACGGAGAGCCACATAGATGGGTTTACCCTCGTATGCGGAGAGGTCAACCGTGTAGTGGTTGTAATTGTTACCATCGAGATAAGGCATCTCGGTTTCTCTCATCACCACGGTGAAGTTTGAGGTCTTGCTGTTGTCGGTCTCACTCACGAGCACGGTCACGCAGTGCAAGTCGTTGTCGCCGACAAACACCGAGTTTGTTGTACCCAGGTTGCGTGCATAGAAGTCGAAGGTGGCACCGGCCTGCGGCACAATCTGTTTGCTGATGAGCCAGTCGTCAGCGGCTGAGTTGTTGTCCGGAGCACAAGCAGCGATGGTATGTGTGCCTGAGTGTGCGGGCAGATTGTCGATGTTGTTGTTCGTCACCTGCGTGAAAGCGTAACGTCCGCCGTCATCCTCAAGAATGGTCAGATAATAGTTGGACTTGTAGTTCACCTGTTTGTCCACGTCGATCATGGTGAAGTCGGTCTTCCAGTCGTAATCGAGCGGATTCATCTCGAAGCCGTAGTAGAGCACATCCTCTGCCAGGCCCTCGCCGCGTACGGGGAAGGTTGCGGTCATGCCACTCTCAAACTCGACCGTCATCACGTCTTCCACCACCTGAGCCGGGTTATTGGCTGTAAAGGTGATGTTGAAAGGTATGCCGGAACCAGCAGCCAACTGCTGTCCCACGGGGATGGAACTCACAAAGTCATTGGTATTGAAGGTTACGCTCTTCACGGTCTCGGTCTGCTTACCGTTGTTCTTGATGGTGAAGATGTCGCCTGAGTTGGTAGCCTTCTGGTAGTTGACCTTCAAAGCGTCCCAACCGTCCTTGTTGAACATCACACCGCTCTCCACGGTACCGTCGATGACGATATTATCGAGGGCTCCATAGCCATTATAAGTAACCAATGCTTTTGCAATCCAACGGAACTGAATGGTCTTGCCAGCATATTCCTGTAGGTCGATGGTCTCATTACGCCAGTACTTTTTCCCGTTTTCGTCAGAATTCTCCGAAAGGTAAGAAGCCTGGCGCCACTCGCCATCGCTGTAGATTTCAAACAACAACTCATCCTTACCGTTACCGCCGGGCACATTCTGTTTCTCCAACAAGCC
>CAMJAO010000098.1 GCA_946403615.1 uncultured Prevotellaceae bacterium | reverse complement strand
ACGATAATGTAATGAATATGAAAATGAATAGTCGACGCATCATGGTGTTTTTTATTGATATAGTGTCTCTGATTTTATTACGCAAAGATACTATCTTTTTAAGTCAGAACCTTATTATATTTACAAATACTAATAGTTTGTTTGTAAATTTTAACAATCAGGACGATATGTGTCTTTTAAAAGTGTTGGTAACCATTTGCCCTGTTCCTGTTTTTTTAGACTTTCCTAGGTATTCCTAGGTGTTCTTAGGTCATCTTAGGTTATCCTAGGTCATCCTATATTCCTAGGTTTTCCCAGAATCCTCTTACTAAAAATGAAATAATCCTTCATTTCTTGCACTGTTTATCAAAAAAAACATATCTTTGCATTTAATTTTTTATTACACTCTTTGAAATCAGGGTACGGGTTACGGACCTAATGCCCCTAACAAATAAACTTTATGAAGAAATCATTATTATTGGCCATTGCTTGCATGTCAACTATGGTGGCTTTCGCACAAAACGACAGTATCCTGACATTGGACGAAGTGGTCGTGACCGGTACACGCAACGTTGTCGATGTGCGCCACCTGCCGATGACTGTCAATGTCATCACACGTGAGAAACTGACCGAGCAACACCAGACTTCCGTTTTGTCGACGGCCTTGCAACGGGTGCCGGGGCTCTTCGTCACCAGCCGTTCGATGATGGGCTATGGCGTCTCTACCGGAGCAGCCGGAGGCATCAATATGCGCGGCATCACTGGCGGGGCAGGGCAGATGCTCGTGCTCATCGACGGACATCCTCAGTATCAGGGCATCTATGGCCACCCCATCTCTGACAGTTATCAGACTCTCATGGCCGACCGCGTGGAGGTGCTGCGAGGTCCTGCATCGGTGCTTTACGGCTCGAATGCCATGGGCGGTGTCATCAATATCGTTACACGCGGGGCACATACCCGTCCGATTGAAGGTACACAGGTACAAACCGACATCGTGCTCGGTGCAGGCAGTTGGGGCACCGTTCAGGCCGAGGCAGCCAATCAAGTGCGCAGCGGTAAATTCAGCAGCACCGTGGCCGGACAGTACAACCGCACCGACAATCACCGTCCGCGAATGGGCTTCGAGCAATACGGCGGATATATGAAGCTGGGTTATGATTTCAACGATCACTGGAACGCCTATGTTGATGCCGATGTGACACACTTCAACGCCAGTTACCCCGGTTCCGTTAGCAGTCCGTTGTTCAGTGCCAATCAGTGGATTACCCGTGGCGTGGTCTCGGCGGCAGTGGAGAACCGTTACGACCGCACAAGTGGTGCGCTCAGCATCTATTCCAACTTTGGCCGCCACAAGATTGATGACGGCACAGCCGCCCCCGAGAAACCCACCCAGCGCTATTTCCGCTCGAAGGATGCGCTCACCGGCATCTCATGGTATCAGAGCGCACGCCTCTTCGACGGCAACCGTGTCACTGTCGGCATTGACTATCAGCACATCTACGGACATGCCTACTATACCTCGAAATCGACTGGCGAAGTGCTTGACACGCCCAACAAACAGAGTGGCAAGTCATATCGCAACGAGATTGCGGGATATGTCGATTTCCGTCAGGACCTGCTCGACTGGCTCACTGTCGATGCCGGACTGCGTGTTGATAACCACAGCATCACCGGCACCGAATGGATACCTCAGGCGGGCATCGTGGTCCGTCCCATTGCCACCGGAGAAATCAAGGCCATGGCAAGCAAAGGTTTCCGCAACCCCACCATGCGCGAGATGTACCTCTATCCGCCGTCGAACACAGAACTGGAGCCCGAGCGTATGTGGAACTATGAACTGTCATGGCGCCACCGCGTCAATCTCGGAGCACAGGCGCTGACCTATGGCGCCAACTTCTTCTATATCAAGGGTGACAATATGATACAGAACGTGGTTACTGACGGAAAGCCCAAAAACGTGAACACGGGCGAGATAGAGAACTACGGTGCCGAGGCTGAGGCCACGCTCTACATCAACCGCCACTGGACTGTCAGCACCAACCACTCGTTTCTGCACATGGAAAATCCAGTCATTGCGGCTCCTGAATACAAGGGCTTCCTCGGCGCTGATTTCCATTGCTGCAAATGGACGGTCAATGCCGGTGTGCAATATATCAGCGGACTCTACACTGCCGTGGGTGATAATGAGAAGAAAGAAAATTTCTGCCTCGTCAACCTTGCGGTCAACTACGCACTGCTGAAAAACCTCAGTCTTTGGGCTCGCGGCGAGAACCTGCTGGCTCAGAAATACGAAATCAATCTCGGCTATCCCATGCCCCGCGCCACCTTCATGGCTGGTGTGAACGTGAGATTCTAACAACAAAACAAGTACCATGTATGTAGGGACATAGTTATCTATGTCCGAAATAGACCAGAAACTCAATTCTAATAAACACTCATCAATATGCAAACATCATCAAGACTTTACACTCTGAATTTTGACGAGGTGAAAACCTATCTGTGGGCTGCGGTGTTCGTGGCCTGCAACTTGGCACTGCCTCGCTTGTTTCACCTGATTCCACAAGGCGGTATCATCTTCTCGCCGCTCACGCTGGTCATTCTGGCAGGTTCATATAAATTTGGTTGGCGCGTAGGCCTGATAGCTGCCTTGGCATCGCCGTTGGTGAACCACCTGTTGACGGGAATGCCCGCAACAGCAGTGATGCCTCTCATGACAGTGAAACTGGCTGTCTTGGCGCTGATAGCAGGACTCACTGCTCAGCAATTCAAGAAATGCACGCTGTTGCTGCTCATCGGCGTCATTTTGGCAACGAAACTCGTCGGTGGACTTGCCGAACTGGCATTTACAAGCGGTATCGAAGCCACCGTCCAAGACTTCACCGTAGGATGGCCCGGACTGCTCCTCGCAATTGTCGGCTCATACCTTGTCTGTAAGTATCTCTAGCCTTACTCTCAACCCCTCGCCCGGCGAGGGGTATGGTTACCTCCCTCCCAATACCTCACGTTGAGTATGTTGCCGTCACGGCAACAAGTCTTAATCCTTCATCATTATCGGACTATTGTCTTCACTCCTCCGCTCCTTCACACCTCCAATCCTTCACTCCTAAAATTATCCCAATGGAACGTAAACTGTTTTGTGAGATTTCGCCTTTCACCTATCGGCTCTCCGTCGAAAAAGGGATCATGATGCGACACCTGAGAGATTTGTTCGGTAAGACGCGTTTTGCCCGTAAACGGACCGAGGAGTCGCAGCCCGTAACCGTCTATAGCCACAAGTCGCTCATCCGTCGGCGTCTGGGGAATGTCGATATGCAACTGCAGGAGAACAAAGCCTCCAATCTGGCTTTGGCGGTGAAGCGTATAGATGGAGTGATAATTCGTCCCGGCGAGACTTTCTCTCTCTGGAAAATGGTGGGGCGTACCACAAAAAGGAAAGGTTATAAAGAGGGACTGGTCATAGCGAAGGGAGAGCCGTCGAAGGGCATCGGAGGCGGTATGTGTCAACTGTCGAACCTGATTCACTGGATGGTGCTTCACAGCGACCTGACCATCTCTGAGCATCATCATCACGACGGGTTGGATCTCTTCCCCGACTTCGGGCGCCAGATACCTTTCGGTACAGGCACCAGCATCTCATACAATTACCTTGACTATCGTTTCACTAACAATACCGACATCACTTACCAACTCCGTTTGTGGGTGAACGGTGAATATCTATGTGGTGAACTCCGTGCCGCTGACCATCAGCCCCACACCTTCCATATTCACGCTGAGAACGAATTTTTCTCGCGCGAAAACGGTGTAGTCTATCGCAACGGGCAGGTTTTCCGCGATGTCATCGAACCTAATAGCGGTAGTGTCCTCGAAAGCCAACTCATCCGTACCAACCACGCCCGCGTCATGTACGAATGTCCTCCCGATATGATTATTCTAGAAGGGTAGTTGGTTGTTTGGTTGTTTGGTCGTTTAGTCATATAGTCGTTTGAACAGTTCGGGCGGATTTGCAATCCGCCCGTATTGAGTATCAGCATCTTTAATGCGAGAAAACGATTTTTCGTTTTTCAAATCCTAATATTCCCAGCATCGGAAATTCCGCTGAACAAGCCCACATTCAACCCAATCGATTGCAGGAGGGTGTGTCAAAATGTTAATTTAGTCGTCCTTCGGACGAGAACCAACGGTCAACGTGCGAAGCGGAAGTTAAATCGTACAAATCTGACCAAATATCGCATTCAAACACTTTGATTTACAGACTGTTAGATTTTGAATAGATTTGTGAGATTTGCTTTTCCCTTCGGCCAGCGACCGTTGGTTCTGCGCGAAGCGCACTTCATCTATTTTGACACACCCTCTCCCAGTGACAGTCAGATTTTTGAGGATTTGTGTCCGTAAAACGCTCTTATTTTATCGCGGCTTTCACGTTCTTAACCATATCCTTATGGTTTTCGTCAAGTTCGGTGACTGTAGAAGTGAGTTCGATGTTGCCGGTCTTGTCTTTGGTCGAGAAGGTGCCAGAATAAATGATATCGCTGTTAAAGAACAGGGTAGCCTCGACAAACACCTTGTACGTTCCCTTTGCAACGGCTTTTCCCTGCTGGTCGGTGAAATCCCAAGTGAACGTCTGTATGCCGTCGGCTTGCGGTGTTGCTCCGGTGAAGGCATCCAACTGCTCGTCGGTCTGCTCTTCGGCTTTTGCTGTTTTCACCCATGTGGGTACACAAGCCGGGCGGACAATATAACCTCGTTGGGGCTTCTCGTCGCCACGGGCACGGCCTTTCGTGGTGTACGAGGTGACAAAGAGCGTCTTCACGACATCGCCCTTGTCATTCTCTATCCACACGGCATATTGGTTGGAACCTGGACCTCCCTGCCGTTGATACTCGAATGACACTTCGAGACACTTGTTCTTTTTCGCCTGACTTCTAATACCCAGAACCACGACAGGCACTGCCAACAGCAAAACTGCGAGAATGGCGGTAAAAATCTTTCTTTGTTTCATCATCATAGAGTTTTCTTGGGTTAAAGATAAATGTATAATTATGGCCACAAATGTAGTAAATATTTTTATATTTTGTACTTTTGCAGAAAGAATTGCTCCAAAAACAAGAAATACCATAATTATGTGATTGCACAGTAGATGGGTATCTTGTAATTTTGCATCCGGATAATTGCACAACACGGCGGCACCTCGGCAATAAGATCCATTGCATTCTGTTTGCACGGGTTTTGCAGCCATCATTGATTTAGAGTATATGAATTTTGTATTTATTTCACCGCATTTCCCTCATACCTATTGGCAATTCTGCCATTGGTTGAAACAAAATGGCGTGCAGGTATTGGGTATAGCAGATGCACCCTATGACTCATTGCGGAAGGAATTGAAAGAGTCACTGACGGAATATTATCGTGTGGACTCGCTGGAGAATTACGACGAGGTGTATCGTGCCGTAGCGTTCTTTGCTTTCAAGTACGGGCGCATCCACTGGATAGAGTCAAATAACGAGTATTGGTTGGAGCAGGATGCACGCCTGCGCACTGATTTCAATGTGACGACAGGCATACAGTCTAACCGCATCCGACGCATCAAAGAGAAGTCTGAGATGAAGAAATACTACGCCAAAGGGGAGATTCCCACAGCCAGACAGATTCGGGCTGCCGAGGGGATAGATGCTCTTCGCCAGTTTGCCACACAAGTGGGCTATCCTGTCATTGCCAAGCCGGATGTGGGCGTAGGTGCCAGCGGTACTCACAAAATTGAGAATGACGGACAGTTGGAAGTCTTTTTTGATACTGTGAACGACTACCAAAATTATGTGGTGGAAGAATTCATTACGGGCGAGATATGCAGTTATGATGCCATCATCGACGCCTCTGGCTATGCGCTCTTTGAGTCGATGACCGTTTGGCCGCCTTCCATCATGGACATCGTCAATCTCAAGCTCGACCTTTCTTATTATGTAGACAGGGAAATCCCTGAGGGACTTCGTGAGTTAGGACGGCGCACTGTCAAGGCTTTTGGCATCTGGAACCGTTTTGTGCATCTGGAGTTCTTCCGCCTCGACAGCAACAGGGATGGACTCGGTCAAAAGGGAGACTTCGTGGCTTTGGAGGTAAACATGCGACCGGCAGGAGGTTACACACCCGATATGATCAACTATGCTCATTCCACCGATGTCTATAAGATTTGGGCCGACATGGTGGCTTTCGGCGAAAGACGGACAAAACAGGGAGCTGAGCAGTATTGTGCCTTTGCCAGCCGACGTGACATCTATCAATATGTACACTCGCACGAAGAGGTGTTGAGTCGCTATAGCGAGCAGATTGTAATGTGTGAGCGAATGCCAGAACTGTTTTCTGCTGCCATGGGACAGCAGATGTACACCGTCAGGTTGCAAAGTATGGAAGAAGTAAACGATTTTGTATCATTTGTACACGAGAAGAAACAATGAATATCAATTACGTGAAAAAATATAGCAATGCCCTCGGGCGCGATATGGAGTATAAAACGTATGGCGACAAGGGCCATCCCGTACTCGTCTTTCCCTCACAGGATGGACGGTTCTACGATTATCAGGATTTCGACATGGTGGGCGTGCTCTCTAGTTTCATCGACAAAGGAAAGATCAGACTCGTATGTGTTGACTCGATAGACCGTGAGACGTGGTCCGACACCCATGGCGACTATCATCGACGTATAGAACTGCATGAGCGGTGGTATCACTACATTGTTGACGAACTTATCCCCGAGGTGCGTCACTTTCCAAACGAGACTTTCATAGTCACGGGTTGTTCAATGGGCGGTTATCATGCCGGCAACTTCTTCTTCCGCCGCCCCGACCTCTTCGACACGTTACTTGCGCTGAGCGGACTATACTATGCGGGCTATTTCTTTCCCAATTATCAAGACAAACTCGTCTATGACAACTCGCCCTATGATTTCCTTCGTCAGATGCCTGCCGACCATCCATACTGGGATATTTACCGCCACCGTAGCATCATCATGTGTGTGGGACAGGGCGCTTGGGAAGACGAACTGCTTGAAAGCACACGTCAGATGGATGCCCTGCTCAGAGAGAATAATGTGCCGGCTTGGATTGACTACTGGGGGCATGACTCTGCCCATGACTGGGCATGGTGGCGCAAACAAGTCGTCTATTTCATGGAACATTTATTGACGGAAGAAACAGTAGAGTATGTCATCTGACGACAATCCGTTCTCCGTACGGGTGGATTTGCAATCAGAGTATCAGCACTTTTGTCCCTAGACATATGAACATAGAAGATTATCGTCAATATTGCCTGTCGTTGGGAACTGACGTGGAAGAGAAACTGCCTTTCACGGCTTTTCATTATGCCAGTGGTGTGTTGGTGTTTTATGTGCATGGTCACATGTTCTCGTTCTTTGATTGCGACAATTTCAGCGTCATCACACTCAAATGCCAACCCGATCGTATCGATGAACTCCGCGCCACCCACGACAGTGTCGGCAAGCCCCATAACATGTCGCCCAAACATTGGATAGGCGTCAGTCCCGACACCGCACCCGATGACCTGCTTCGCGAACTGACCAGAAATTCATACGAGATAGTTAAGGCCAAATACAAACGATAAGAACGAACCATCATGACCCAACCCAAGTTTATCATCACCATGGAC
>CAMJAO010000097.1 GCA_946403615.1 uncultured Prevotellaceae bacterium | reverse complement strand
ATTTTGACATCATGGCGTCAAAAAACTTGCAGAAATCATCTGCAATACAAAATAATTCCGTAACTTTGTCCTCGGTGATCATAGCGATTATTGTTTGTAAAACTTTGTATTTTGACACTATAAAGTTACAACAATTTTCGCTAATCACCAAATTTTCAGACAGTTATATTTCGTCGAACTCACGTTATTATTAGATGGTGCATAGCTCGTGAAAGCCGAACGTAATGGAGCTTGCTTCAATTGCTGAGGCTCATCCGAGTTTCGCGGTTGAACTTTTCAGCCGCAAAGGTATACAATAATACCCAAACTTCTTTGATAAAAAGTTCGGGTTAACTTTCACTTTTTACAGTAAAGACACCTTTTATTCCAAATTAATTTGTATTTTTGCACAGCTTTACTCACGCCGAGTTGACTTCCCAAAATGTCGGAGCGGCTACAGGGTGGAGAGTGCACTACATTTTGGAAATGCGTCGCTGACGCTACGTTTATTTGCGATTCGAAACTATCACACTCGAAAAGCAAGTCAAGAACCATAGCAGAGGGGTGCTGCGGGTAGGTATTTACTGTCCCGTGTGGCGTGCCGAAGGTTAACCATTCCTTCACACACGCTTTTGCTGGCAACTATAATTTACCAACGGTGTTGGTGTCACTCTGTTCGTTCACTTGCTTGGCTGTGGTAGGCCTTGAATAGCGGACGAGCAGAGGCCAGATGCCCCGCTTTTCTTTTGTAGTTAACTGAAGTAACAATTTTATCAGTCCGATTCTGTGGGTATCTTGCGGACGCGATATGCAAGATATGCAACGAAAATACATTGTATTGCTGTCCATTCTTGTTTCTGGGTTTCTGCATGCCCAGAACTATGAACAGATGAAAAGTCTATTGAACGAGAAGTCGCTTCCATTGGTCAATTTGAAAGTTGATATTGAAACGGTTAATCGGAGCAATTATGTACCTGCTGAGATAGAAATCACAGATTATCAACGGCGGACAGATGAAAACTCGGAAACGGTATGTTTCCTATGCAAGATAAGATACCGGGGCGGAAATGCTTCAACGTATGCCAAGAAATCTTTTGCAGTAAAACTCTTCGACGAAAATGGAGAGGATTTAGATGCGAACATCTTCGGCATCAGGGAAGAAAACAGTTGGATTCTAGATGCGATGGCAGTCGATCGGATCAGGATGAGGAATCGCCTCTGCTTTGATGTTTGGAACGATATGAGCGGGACACCTTACGATACAAAATACGAAAATCGCAACGGAACAGAAGGTGTCTTTGTGGAAGTGTTTGTCAATGGCGAATACAACGGTATGTATTGTATGACGGATAAGATAGATCGCAAGTTGCTCGGACTAAAAAAAGCCAAAGTCGGCAATGATGGAGATGTAGTGACAAAGGGACTTTTATATAAGGGAATCAGTTGGGGCAGTGGATGTGATTTGCTGTCTTACGATACAAACACGGCCACAGACAAAGAGACGTGGAACGCTTGGGAACTGCAATATCCAGATGACTATCCAAGCATAGACACTTGGCAGCCACTGATGGATTTGATAGACTTCTGCTCAGACAAGACTTCGGATGATGATTTCCTACAATCGTATGAAGAGTGGTTCTATCCCGACAATCTTGCCGACTATGTAGTATTCACACTGGCACTGAACGTGGACGACAATGTATATAAGAACACGTTCCTATCAACTGTTGACATAACCAAAGGGCATTGCTATATGATTTCTCCTTGGGACATGGATATGTCGTTGGGTGGAAATTGGGACGGGAATTACAATGAGGGATTGTCCACCATCGGCCGGTATAACAACCGAGCCCCATTTAACCGGCTGATAAAGCGCAATGCAGATAGATTTGTTGACAAACTGATAGGTGTATGGACAGCACACTATACCTCGCTGTTCTCTCCAGACAGCATCGGACACAGACTTGACACATACACCGCATTGTTCACAGAATCAGGTGCGTGGGAACGAGAATATGCCAAATGGAACGGGAATCCCGTGCCACTGAAAGAACGACTTCAGGAAGAAACCAACTATGTAAAGAACTGGTATGCCAAGAACTACGAAAGCCTTTGCGAACAGTTTGGCACACCTCCTACAACAATGGGAATTATCAATCATGGTACCCCCAACATTCCTACATGGATTTATACGCTTGACGGGCGGAAAGTGGACGTGAAGATATCAGACAGAATCCCCAAAGGAATGTATATTGTGAATGGAAGAAAGATGATTATTCGATAATACAGTCTATTGCTATTGCTTTTGCTTCTGTGAAATAGCAGACTATGCAAATCAAGGGTATATTGAAGCGTTGTGATAAGAACAAAGAGCGGAAACTTGCGCCGACATCCTAGATTCCACAAATCTCAATTTCACGAATTGCCATAGTTGCACTGTATTTGTTTTCGACTACAAAGTTACCGATTAGCACTTCCGAGCGAGATAAAGGCTGGACCACGCCCATAGATCACATCTATCAAAGAAATATATAAAAATATCAAAAAATAATCCCACTGCGCAAATTGGCTGCGTAGTGGGATTATAATTTTGCTCGCAATCCCGTTCTTTGACGTGATGACACAGCATTTTAGAGAAGTTTTTTCAGAAAAAACAAAACAATCTCTGTTTTGCCGTTTACCTTTTTCAAAAAAACGACAATGTTATATGGACGATGATACAAAAGACATGGATAATGGCGAGCAAAAATGTTAAAAATAACTATTTGTGTAATTTTTACGCAAGAAAATTTGCAAGAATGGAGATTCTGAATTATCTTTGTCGCGTAAATTTCACGCAAGTATATTTTTTGAAGAAAAATTGCAGCGACCGCTTCATTTTAATTCGGGAAATGACTCTAAGTGAAAAAGAAAGTAATAACGAACAATCAAACC
The DNA here is from genome assembly GCA_946403615.1 of uncultured Prevotellaceae bacterium. Lineage (GTDB taxonomy): Bacteria > Bacteroidota > Bacteroidia > Bacteroidales > Bacteroidaceae > Prevotella. Next base: position 4,761 of record CAMJAO010000097.1, on the reverse strand, counting down.
TTCAAAAACAAGAATGACTATGAGTATCTGGGAAAAAGTAACCAACATGTTCACGACAAACACCGTGGAAACTCCTTCAGAAGAGCACACAAACTCAACTGAGACTACAGGTAACGGCGGCAACAGCCAAGAGGTCGCCAAGAATGACAACGAGACCTCAACGACATCCAAGACAGAGAAGACTGAGACAACGGTCGATGTAGAAAAAAATGCTGACGGCGATAAGAAAGAGGAAAAGATCGAGAAATCGGAGATCTACAATCTGATAATCGTCGACGAGAGCGGTTCGATGTCGCACCTGCGGGAATCGACCCTCTCGGGCATCAACGAGACCATCAACACCATCCGTGAAGCGCAGAAGCTATATGCCGACACGCAGGTTCATTACCTTACCCTGGTGACCTTCGACAGCGGCAACGGCCGCGACAATGTGCGCACTATCATCAACCGCGCGCCCATCACTGAAGTGGAAGATTTCCATGACTACCACCCTTATGGTTGCACTCCGCTTTACGACGCCATGGGTTATTCCATCACGGCATTGGCAGCACACATTGCCAAGCGGCCCGACGCCTCAGCACTGGTAACGGTGCTCACCGACGGTTTGGAGAACTCTTCAAGGGAGTGGAACGCCCATTCGGTAAGACGTTTGATTGAGCAGTACAAGGAAATGGGCTGGTCTTTCTCATACATGGGTTCGGCTCACAACGTGAAAGAAGTGACCGACCTGCTCAACATCGACAACGTGATGGAATTCAGTCATGACAACCTGGGAAGCAGCAACACATGGGAGCGTGAGCGTGGATCGAAGATGGCGTATTACGGCAAGATGGCGAGGATGCAAGAAGAAAATTGCTGTCTGCGTGCTGACGAGAGAATGGCACGCAAAAGGCAATTCGCCAAGGAGTATTACAGCAACAGGGTGACGCCCCATCAAGTAGATGCACTGCAGCCGAACGAGATCTTCGTGTTTGGCAGCAATGCACAGGGCTATCACAATTGCGGAGCGGCACGTGTAGCAGCAGAGCGTTTCGGAGCAGTCATGGGTCAGGGTGAGGGTCTGCAAGGTCAGAGTTACGCCATCCCGACAATGGGAACCCTTCAAGAAATCGTGGAGGCTGTGCAACGGTTCACTATCTTCGCAGAGTCTCATCCCGAGATGCGCTTCCTCGTCACCCGCATCGGTTGCGGCTCTGCAGGTTTTACAGACTCTGAGATAGCACCGATGTTCCAACATTGCATCAGACTGGAGAACGTGGCTTTGCCCGTAGAATTCTGGAAAGTATTAGGATTAACGATGTAAATATAGGTTAATTACTTGCTCACATCCCGGAGGCGCCATGCCTCCGACACGGCGCACTCCCGGGGGTGAGATTTGATGAATGGGAAAAATGCGTATCTATGGGGGCGAATTGAGCAGTAACCTCTTGCCTCTTGCTTCTTACCTCTCACCTCTTACCTCTTACCTCTTGCTTCTTACCTCTCACCTCTTACCTCTCACCTCTTAGTTTACTATAAGAAATGCAATTAATAATCACAAAAAACTACACATGAGACAAATTAAAATTACACAGAATATTACTAACCGTGACGATGAAATTTTAGAAAAGTATTTGACAGACATTAACCACCAACCTCGCATCACCATGGACGAGGAGATAGAACTGGCGCAACTAATCAAGAAAGGCGGCAAGGAAGGTGAACGCGCAAAAGACAAACTTATCACATCCAACCTGCGTTTCGTGGTATCAGTAGCAAAACAATATCAGAATCAGGGGATGAAACTGACAGACCTGATTGACGAGGGCAATATCGGCATGATACGTGCGGCAGACACCTTCGATGAGACACGCGGATTCAAATTCATATCATATGCCGTGTGGTGGATACGCCAAAGAATTCAGCAAGCAATCGCTGAGCAGGGGCGTATCGTACGATTGCCTCAAAATCAGTCAACCAATCTGAGCAAGATAAAGCAGGCAAGCAACAAATTCGAGCAAGAGCATCACCGTAAGCCGTCATACACTGAATTGGCAGAAATGACGAAAATGGACGAGGATCAGATAGAATTGCTGTTGTTGTCGGACAAGCATTACACATCTTTCGACTCGAAATTAAAAGAAGGCGATGACACGACCATCGGTGACATCATGGCCGGTGAAGACAGGACCGATCATCAAATGGATGTCGAATCATTGCGTACAGATTTGAGCAACATATTGAAGAGTGTGCTGAACGAGCGCGAAATCATGATTCTTTGCGAATGTTTCGGTATCGGCGACAAAGAAAAGAGTTACGAGGAAATCGGCGAACAAATGGGACTGACCCGTGAAAGAGTGCGCCAGATCAAGGAAAACAGTCTTGGCAAGATAAGACAGGCATACGGCGCAGAAGCCTTGCGTAAATACTTGAATTAAGAGGCGAGAAGCAAGAGGCAAGAAGCAAGAAGCAAGAGGCAAGAGGCAAGAGGCAAGAGGCAAGAGGCAAGAGGCGAGAGATTACTCTACTAATGAAGGACTAATTCCTGTTGTGTGTGTCATCGTGGTACGACGACATGCACAACCAGCCCTCCCAAAACGGCCAAACAACCAAACGTACAATTATGACAGAGAACGGATTATGCAACATCTGCATTGAGATCATGCAGTGGTGGGCCAACAATACCGGTTTAGGCTACGGCGCCATCAATGTGATATTGTTCATCGTGATAGCGCCTATCATGATACTCACGGCAAACATCCTGGCCATCACAGCCACGAACACAAACGACCAAAAGCTCAAGAAATATATCTTTTACTTCTCATGGGCTTCGATTGTATTGTTCATAATCGGCACCGTGATCCTCGTCGGGTTGCCCGCCCTCGACATCATGATGGACCTGCACCATAATTCATGACGCTTTGCTTCTCCCCACCCCACTGATCCACAAGCCAGCGAAGGTGAGCAGGCCGTTGAGCATGAGAAGTTCATAACCAAAGCGGTATCCGGTGAAGCGGGCAGTCAACGTGTCAACAGCGAAACAGATGAGTGGCGACGCCACGGCGATATACGGCACCATGCGGTCATTGACACTGCGGCGTGTGAGCAACGAGAAGGCGAACATGCCCAAGAGCGGACCGTAGGTATAGCCGCACATCACATAGATGGCATCGATGATGCTCGAGGAGTTGACCAGACGGAACAACAAAACAAACAACACAAAAACGACCGACACCCAAAGATGTGCCCGGCGGCGAAGACTTTCGTCGTCGGGCTTTTGTCGTATATCCACGCAGAAAGACGTGGTGAGCGACGTGAGCGCCGAGTCGGCAGACGAAAACGCCGCCGCCACGATACCCAGGGTGAAGAGCACCACGACCGAATGGCCCAACTGCCCTGTGGCAGCAAACATCGGCAAGAGGTCGTCGCCCGCCGCGGGCAGCGCGATGCCCTGACGTTGCGCGAGAATCACCAACAGCACACCGAGACCGAGAAACAACAGGTTGGCAGGCACGAAAGCCAGTCCGTATGAGCACATATCCTTCTGCGCATCACGCAGCGAGCGGCAGGTCAGGTTTTTCTGCATCATGTCCTGGTCGAGGCCCGTCATCACGATAACGATAAAGATACCACTGAAAAACTGTTTCCAGAAATTCTGTTTCGACACCCAATCATCGAACACGAACATACGGCTGTGCTCATCGGCAGCCACAGCCCGCACAGCATCGCCGACACTCATGTCGAGCGCATCGGCCACCTGTATAATGATCAGTATCAAAGCGGCAAACATGCAAAGTGTCTGCAAGGTGTCGGTCCAAACGAGCGTGCGGATGCCGCTGCGACGCGTATAAAGCCATATCAGCAGCACCATGACCACCACCGTGAGTGGAAAAGGCACACCGATGCCGTCGAGCACAAAACGTTGCATAATCATGCAAACGACATAAAATCTTGCCGCCGCGCCCGTCATCTTCGACAAGAGGAAGAACGAGGCGCCCGTGCGGTATGAGCGCTGCCCCAGACGGTCTTTGAGATAAGAATAAATCGTGGTCAGCTGAAACTTATAATAGACGGGCAGGAGGATGAACGCCACCGCGAGATAGCCGAAAATAAAGCCGATACAGGTCTGCATATAAGTCATGCCGGTGCCCATGACCCACCCGGGCACACTGATGAACGTTACGCCCGATATGGAGGCGCCAATCATGCCAAAGGCCACCAGATACCATGGCGAACGGCGGTTGCCACGGTAAAATGTGTCATTATCCGTGCGTCGCGAGGTGAAGCGGCTCAATAACAATAAAATGCAAAAATATGCAAGAATTGTGACAAGTATCAACATAATGGCTGCAAAATTACACTAAAATTTTTGTATTCCGATATTTTTGCATACTTTTGCAAGTCATATGGAAATAAGTATTACAAAATGCAATAAAAACATCCAAGAAACATGAAACAAAAAAAGTACATTCTACAGGAGAGTGAGATTCCGACACAGTGGTATAACATCCAGGCCGACATGAAGACCAAACCCATGCCGCCCATCCACCCCGCGACCCATGAGCCGCTGAAAGTGGAAGACCTGGCCCACATCTTCCCGTTGGAGTGCTGCAAACAAGAATTAGACACCGAGCACGCATGGATTGACATTCCCGAAGACGTGCTGGAAAAGTATAAATATTATCGTGCCACCCCGCTGGTGCGCGCCTACGCTTTGGAGGAAGCCCTCGGCACCCCGGCACATATCTACTTCAAGAACGAGAGCGTCAACCCGCTCGGTTC
>CAMJAO010000096.1 GCA_946403615.1 uncultured Prevotellaceae bacterium | reverse complement strand
AAAAGTCTTGGACGACAAGGCCAATTATTGGGGCAACCAAGTGGAGAAAGAAGGAACGGAAGGCCGCTGTTTCGGAATAGCCTGTGATGAGCATTACATTTTCGTGAGCGAATACGGGAAAAATAGTACTGATGCGGAGATCGTGGTTTTGAAAAAGAGAGGATGACCATCGTATTAAACACATTGGCAGATGTTTCTTCCGACCGGATCAGCGCATTGATTCCTGACAAAGAAGCGGAAATCATCAACACCTCGGACATGAAGATTGCGCACTGCATCGGTTGCAACCAGTGTTGGTTGAAATCACCGGGCGTTTGCGCTATCAAAGACGATTACGAAACGATTATCAAGAAACTGGTATCTGCCGACAATTTATGGATTGTCTCCGACACACATTTCGGTTTTCTCGACCATCGCGGCAAGAAATTGGCCGACCGGCTTGTGCCGTTGTTGACTATGTATATCGAGTTTCGCGGCGGTTGGTTACGCCATCAGTTGCGATACCGGGCACTGAACATCGGTGTCATCTATCAAGGCGATGGCAATCATGAATTCTTAGAAGAATGGTGCGAACGGGCATCACAAAACCTTGGTGGCCATTCATTAGGAGCCATCGCAATGGACGACAGTGACAAATCGTTTACGCAGGACACGGTCCGAAAGTCCGTCCCTGAGGTTCAGCCCATGAAACATGTGGTCATCATTAACGGCAGTCCGCGAACCCGTCAACACAGCAATACCGATAAGATTATCCAATCGTTTGTCAAAGGGTTTGATGAAACGGGGTTGACTTACGACCTGTATTCTCTGTCGAGCCGTAAGGAGTGGGCGGCAGCCTATGATGCCTTCCTAGCCAATGACCATATTATTATCGCGCTGCCGCTCTATGTGGAATGTGCACCGAGTCTTCTGCTCGAGTTTATTGAGACGTTGCCCACGGTGCGTCCTCGTTCTGCCAACCTGTCGTTCATTCTCCATGGAGGTTTCGAAGAGGGGCATCAATTACGTTTAGGCGAGCGATTTCTACAGATGATCTCTGAGTCATTAGGATGCACCTATGGTGGCACTTTGGTACGTGGCGGTACATTTTTGATCCGGATGAAAGAGGACAAGAAGATGGAGAAACAATTGGAGAAATTGATTTCCTCCTTTGCATACATGGGACGTTCATTTGCTCATCATGGCAATTTCCAGACCAAAGAGGCAAAGAAATTTACCGGTCCAGAACGCTATCCATGGTTGCTTCGCCAGATAGTAGGCATTCTTCTCAGGAAAGTGGTCAACAAGAATTTTGAACGTTTCGCACAGCAATGGGGCTGCACCAGTCCTTTGGATAAGAAGGTGTATGAATAACTAACGTGAGATAACGCATTATGCCAGAACACTGGGAAATATACGCAGACTGGAATCCATGGCACGGTTGCACCAAGATAAGCACTGGGTGCAAGTATTGTTATGTGTATCGTCAAGATGAGATGTACGGTAGCGAGATATCGAGCAGTGTGTGCAGAAAGACGGGCAACTTCAACCTGCCGATTAAGAAAAAACGTGACAAATCGTGGAAGATAGAAAGCGGAAAAATCGTGTTCACGTGCTTCACATCGGATTTTCTATTGAAAGATGCTGACGAATGGCGCCCGGAATGTTGGGAGATGATCAAGACGCGAAGCGACCTTTATTTTTTCTTCTTCACCAAACGTATCGACCGGTTTATGGAGTGCATACCAAATGATTGGGGCGACGGTTATAACAATGTCATCGTGGGTTGTACGGTGGAGAATCAGGAAATGGCAGATTACCGTCTTCCCATTTTCCTGTCTCTTCCCATCAAGCACAAGAGCATCATCGTGGCCCCGATGCTCACCGCCATTGATCTTACCCCTTATCTGAACGAAAAGATAGACGAAGTGTCGGTCGGCGGAGAGTCGGGTGTTGACGCAAGACCTTGCAATTATGACTGGATTCTTGCCGTCAGGGAGCAATGTGTTGCAAAATGCGTCTCCTTCCGTTTTCACCAAACAGGCGCCCGTTTCATCAAGGACGGAAAAATGTACCGTATACCTCGATGCTATCAACTCAGTCAGGCACACAAGGCAAACATTGACTACAAAATAGACAAATACCTTGTACCCCAGAAGATAAAATTCGAATGGGAAGAAAGCGATTATCACGATTAGTTTCGTATGGAATTCTTGGGATAATTGATATGACGCTGCGACCACCATATTAACGGGGGAGAAAATAGAAATGGAATTATATCAAGCGAACTCTGTTGATTTTGAGTCCATCATGGATTTCTACGATGATGTGATAGCACGTACTCCTGAAATAGAACGATATGCCCGATGGAGCAAAGGGAAACACCCGACAGCCGAAGGTATCAGGGCATATATCGAAGAAGGGAGTATGTATTTATATCGTAAGCATGATGTCATCGAAGGAGCGATGGCGGTTACGATGTATCAAGGAGAAGATTATCACACGATAGAATGGTCACTGCAAATAGCAGACGATGAAGCCGCAGTGATTCATATCCTTGCAGTCGGTCCTGACAGCCAAGGTGAAGGCATCGGTACAGAGATGATAAGAGAAGCCATCCGTATTGCCAAGATGAAGGGGAAAAAATCGGTTCGCCTTGATGCCCTCGCCTCGAATACGCCAGCGCACAGGATATACGAGCGTATAGGTTTCGAATATAGGGGCAAACAGCATCTTTTCGCAGAGAATACCGGTTGGACAGACTTTTATTTCTTTGAACATCAGATGTGATTTATCAGAATGACGTGATTATACAGAATGAAAAGACAAATAAAATAAATGGAAACAGACAGAATCATATTGAGACCATGGTTGGACAGCGACGCCGAGGCGCTGTTCAAATACGCCTCCGACCCTGATGTGGGTCCGCGTGCGGGTTGGCCTCCACATCAGACTGTGGAAGAGAGTCTGGAGATTATCCGCACCTTATTTCATAACGATACCACTTGGGCCATTGAACTGAAAGAAAGCGGCGAGGCAATCGGGGCAATGGGATATGGTCCGTCGTGTGAATGTCAATTACCCGCCCGTGAAAATGAGCCCCTAATCGGTTATTGGGTGGCTAAGCCTTATTGGAACCAGGGCATTTGTACAGAAGCGTTGCAGCTGATGACAGACCACATACGAAAGAAAACAGACATTAAATCGCTCATCAGCGGTCACTACATCGACAATCCCGCCTCTGGCCGTGTGATGGAAAAATGCGGATTTGTCGCAACAGGTGAAACTTGTATCGATCCGAGTCAATATCAGGGTGAAAACCGCCCCATCAGAGTGTTAAGAATGGAATTAGTCAAATAGATAGCCACAGATGAATCCGATATCCATCCGACTATTGAACCAACAACTCATATGTCCTCAATTCGACCATCCTGCCGAATTGGTCAACTATATGGGTGCCATACAGGCACAGGAATACCGCATGATGCGCTGGGCAGTAGCCATGCGCACACGGAAGCCATCGGCAAAGGCTTTCAAGGAGGCATTCGACAACGGTCAGATAATCCGTTTGCACCTGATGCGCGGCACTTGGCAACTCGTGTCGGCCGAGGACTATTGGCCATTGGTAGAACTATGCGCACCCAGAGCCATGGCAGTGACCAAAGGCTGGATGAACAGCAACAAAATCAGTATCAGTGATGATGAGGTGATGCAAATCCGCGACATCATCATCCAAACAGTTGCAGACAAAAGAAGCGCGACCAAAGAAGAGATCGTACAGGCATTGGCGGAAAAGGATATATACATGGATGAACACAGACTGTCATATCACATCCGCATGGCAGAGATATCCGGAACGATTTGCAGCGGCGATTTGTTACCCATGAAGGCTACATACGCACTGACAGCCGACAAAGTGAAATCAAAACGAATCATGGACCGTGACGAAACCTTGTTGCTGCTTACCCGCAAATACTTCCAAAGCCGTCAACCCGCCACCTTGGAGGATTTCGTGTGGTGGTCGGGGCTGAACATCAGCGATTGTCGCAAAGGAATCACTCTCATGGGTCAATCGATACATTCTGAGAAATGGAAGGGACGTGATTTCTATCTGACAGACACATGCCGCACAAGGGGATTCAGCAAAGGTAAATATCTCCTGATAGCACCCTATGATGAATACCTTATCAGTTATAAAAGCCGCGATATCGTGTTATCGCCCGAATACAAACACAAGGCGCACAACAACAGTGGCATTTTCCAGCCAGTGATTGCCCATGACGGTATTATTTGTGGCAATTGGGCTCCTTTTAAGCAGGATAACAAATCAGATTTTTTTCTTGGAAAGCACGAGGATGGAATCCTATCAGAGTGGTCGCGTTACAAAAAGTATCAGATGAAGTAGCATTAACTAATACCGGATAAGCATTTATAGATTGTGAGACAGGATGCCACTCGTCACAAATCCATGCAGAATATCCCAGATATTTGCAAGGGCAACCCATTCACTATACTTTTGCAGCAACAATACAGATGGTGACCTTGTATGTCCTGACTGACGCTATTAGAAACAGCACAGATTTTTCCCGGCCTTTCGGGGTATGGAAAAAGGACTGAAGAGGGTATTAGGAAAAAAGTATGCAGAAAAACTTAACAACCGTGTAGTTTTTTCGTATGATATATGTCTAAAAACGTGTAATGATTTCGTAAAATAATATGTCTAACGAATTGAACAACTTGTTGCAGAAAAGTATTCATAAACTCAATATCATAATTAAGAAATGAAAAAGATTAGTTTTCGATTGACAGTCTTGATGGCTGCGATGATGATGACCGTGATGTCGTTTGCCAAGACACACGATTTGGAAGGTAAGGTAATAGACGCCCAAGGCGAACCATTGCCCTTTGTGAATGTCGTGTTGCTGTCACTGCCAGACTCGGCTTTTGTACAAGGAGCGATGACCGACGAGCAGGGGATTTACAAAATAGTAACCGATATCAATGAAGGATTGTTGAAGATATCGAGTATAGGCTACCAGACACAATATATCCAGGCCACTAACGGCCTGACCATCCGTTTAGAGGAAGACTCGAAGATGCTGAGCGAAGTCGTGGTCAAAGGAACATTGCCAAAGACCCATGTCAAAGGCGACGCCATGCGAACAACCATTGCAGGAACCATATTAGAAAAGGCCGGCACAGTGAGCGATGCGCTGAAACGTGTACCTTCATTAGAAGCGGAACGCGATGGTGGTGTGAAAGTTCTGGGCCGTGGCGATGCCGAGGTGTATATCAACGGTCGTAGAGTACAGGACATGAAAGAGTTGTCGCGTCTGCGTTCCGACCAGATTCAACATGTGGATGTGGTACAGAACCCAGGTGCACGTTATGCAGCATCAGTAAAGGCAGTTGTCCGCATTCAATTGAAGAAAGCACAGGGCGAGGGTATCAGTTTCCAAGACAATGCCGAGGCTGTGTACCAATATGGTCATACGTTGACCAATAATCTCGACGTGAACTACCGTACTGGCGGACTCGACATCACAGCATCGCTATGGGCTGGCAGATACGGGCACTCAAAGTCACTGCAAGAGAACAACATGTACTACCTGTGTGGTAAAGACGAATACATAGGTATCACCAAGCAGGATTCAAAAAACATCTGGAAAGGATGGTCACCTCAGTTACAGGTTAACTATATGTTTGACGAGAACCATAGTCTGGGTGCCTTCTACAAGTTTGACCGCCATCCGAACGGAGAGTTTTCGAGTTATTACAATACCGATAACTACGAAAACGGCACCTATATCGAACGCTCTGAGAGCCGTATCATCCAAAGTGACAGTTTTACAAAGCACATCTTCAACGTCTATTACAACGGCAAATTGGGTAAACTGGGGGTTGACTTCAACCTTGACGGTCTCTTCGATGACACAAAGGCACCCGGAAACACCACTGAGACGATGACACCGGTCAATGCGTCTGACGATTCAGCCGCAGGAACCATCCGCACCATAGAAAGCGACACCAAAAGCAGCAATAATTTCTGGGCGACGAAGCTCATTTTCAGTTACCCTGTCTGGAATGGCAATCTATCGCTCGGCGGCGAATATTCCTACAACCACCGAACAGACGCATATTCATACATAGCCTCAGACTATGTACCTGTGAAAGCTACGGACACCAAAATCAACGAGTCAAGCGCCGCTGCCTTTATAGATTATGGACGGGCGTTCGGCAAAGTCTTTGTACAGGCAGGTTTGCGCTACGAGCATCTGAAGAACGACTACTACAACTTTGGCAAACGCGAGGATGAGGTGTGCAGAAACTATGGCGATTGGTTCCCCACCCTCGTCATCTCAGCCCCCATCGGCAAGATGCAATTCTCGTTATCATATCGGCGTGATATTGAACGCCCGAACTACAGCAACCTGACCAGTCAGACCATTTATCTGAACCGTTACTCCTATCAGAGCGGCAACCCCTATCTGAAACCGACCTATACCCATAGTATTGTGCTGAACACCGCTTACAAATGGATGAATCTGACACTGAACTACGGTCGTATCAAGAACGCACTGACCATGAGCACCGAGCCGTTCCCCGGTTCTGAAGATCCGCTCATCAGTCTGGTGCGCCCAATTAATAGCAAGGAGGATTATGACCAGCTGTCCGTCAGTCTCTCTGCACGCCCCACTATTGGCATTTGGCACCCCATGTGGTATGCCTACGCCGTGTTCCAGAACTACAAGTCGCTGACCGCAGACGGTTCCATGCTTACACTCAATCGGCCTTTCCTCACTCTCGCATGGCAGAACGATATCGATTTACCGAAGGATTTCCGTTTGAATGCCTCTATCGATTGGGCTTCACATGGCGACTACAACAATTTCCGTCTCATCGCCAATCGTTTCAACGCCAGTCTAGGCATTCAGCGCGATTTCAACCTGCACCGTCTCGGCATACTGACCGCCGATCTGCGCTACTACGATATCTTCAACGGGAACAAGACGGAAGCCATTGTTTTTGGTATTCGCGAACTGACCGTCCATAACCCAGCACGTAGCACCTTCTCCCTTAATCTCACATGGAAATTCAATGAGGCACGTTCGAAATACCGTGGCTCAGGTGCAGGTGAGAAGCAGAAAGCGAGAATGTAAACAGGGGCGAAGATTGTAATGTTATGCGGTCGTAAGGGATGATGTATTAAACAATGAAAAAGAGCCTTCCACAATGAATGGGAGGCTCTTTATTTATGGTTATCATCAAAGGCCGAAGCACTGTTTTATCCATCGGACCATGTCAGCAAGGACTTCTGGGGAAAACGTTTCTTCGATGGAAGAATACTCCGTAGGAAGACCCGTCTCACAATGCTGGAACAAATGGTTAAGAGCAGGGTATTCTTTAATCAGATTCTTTTTTGAAGGACGGAGCAACAGTCTGATGGCTGGGAGATTCTGAGCGGAAATGACTTGGCAATCACGATCTCCATTGAGTGCAAAGACCGGGCAACGGGTTTTCCGGATGTCGTCAGACGGGTCATAGTCGACGAACCATTTCAACCACGGTGTTGATTGAGTCGTTTCTTGTTGGCGAAATTGTTTGATGGTCATGTCATGCTTCATTCCCATCAACTCTTGTATGCGATTGGTTTGCACGACCAAGAGCGTATCGCCCTTCACTCCAGGTCCTGCTA
>CAMJAO010000095.1 GCA_946403615.1 uncultured Prevotellaceae bacterium | reverse complement strand
CGGACTGTGGAACATCCTTGAAGTGGCTCGTGAGGAGCACTGCTCGGTGTTCACCCCCTCGAGCATCGGCTCATTCGGCCTGACCACGCCCCACACCCGTACGCCACAGGACACCATCCAACGCCCACGTACCATCTACGGTGTGTCGAAGGTGACAACCGAACTGCTCAGCACTTATTATTTCCATAAATATGGCGTGGACACCCGTTCGGTGCGATTCCCGGGTATCATCTCGTACATCACTCCTCCGGGTGGCGGCACCACCGACTATGCTGTAGATATATTCTACAGTGCGGTGAAGGGCGAGAAATTCATCTGCCCGCTGAAAAAAGGCACGTTGCTCGACATGATGTACATGCCCGACGCCCTCAATGCCGCTATCATGCTGATGGAGGCGAACCCGAAAAGGTTGGTACACCGCAACGGTTTCAATGTGGCTGCCATGAGTTTCGCCCCCGAGACGATTTACGCGGAAATCAAGAAATACAAACCTGAGTTTGAGATGGAATACGATGTGGACCCGCTTAAACAAAGTATAGCGGAGAGTTGGCCCGACAAGATGGACGATACCTGCGCCCGACGGGAATGGGGATGGGCCCCGAACTACGACATCACCCGCATGACTCAAGATATGCTGGAAAAACTCTCTGCCCGGCTTAACCCATAAGCACGACAACTTTTAATACTTCCTATAACGAACACGAATCTCACGAATAAAACGCATCTTTTATTCGTGAGATTTATTTTGACTATGAATTAAGCGATTTTTCGAGACTACGAATTAGACGAAGTCCATCATCTCTTTGACTACGAATTGGACGAATTAAACGAAACTATTGTTCGGGAGAATAGTATCGAGACTACGAATTAAACGAATTTGACAAAAAAATGCACTTAACTACGAAACAAGTACATCATCTCTTTGACTACGAATTGGACGAATTTGACAACCTAGGAATAGAGGACTGATGCCACAAACAATCGGACATAGATAAACTATGTCTCTACATTTAACAATAGGCTATGAAAGCTACGTCTTAGAATACACAAAAAACACTAAGCCCTAAACACTAAACCAAGCATTAAACCTTACTGAAGCGTTATGCGGCGTGTGAGGGGTCCGTTGTAGGTGTTAAGGGTCATAACCACTTCGTCGCCAGGCTGATAGGCATCGAGAGGTATGCTGACGTAGGTCGAGGCGGAATAATATTCGGGCACGTCGTTCTGGTCATGATAAAAACGAAGATGATACTCATGGGAGCCGTCCTCGCGGTCAATGGTCGCCTCACAAGCTACGCCCACTTTCTGCATCACCTTCTCCTCGCCCGTGTCGCCCATCATCACTCGCAGCGAGAGATTGAGATAGCGATGGTTGTGACTTTCCCACATGCTCTCCCAAACAATCGGGTCGTCTGCCAGACCTTCTTTCAATTCTTTCGCATCCAATATCCGAAGCACAGGCACCTGAGAGATAGTGAAAGCCTCGTGGCGGCCGTTGCGGTCGGCCTTTCCGTCATAAACCACATAAGCACGATAAAGGGAGTCGGGCGTTTTGGCCCAGTCGCGTCCATAACCTTCGCGGAAATCGACTGCAGCGTCATCATCAGTGACAAAACGTTGCATCTTTGCGTCGCTGCCAGTATAAACCTCGCCCAACTCAGCGGTGAGATAGGAATAGGTGTCATCGCCCGTATCATAGTTCTCGGTCGTGCAGGAAACCAAGAACAGGACGAGAAGGAGGAGGAACCCCTGAAGCCCCCTCCCCTTCCCTCCCCGAGGGGAGGGAGTAGTTTGTATAGAGACTGGCTGCATTATAGAAATCATATTTCGTGTCTTTTATTTTCTGGAAGAGCCGGTAACCTAATTTGCTTTCATTTGGTTTCGTGCCGGATTGGCGTACATGGTCAACATACACTCACGCAGGAAGGTCTGGTCGGGCTGGGCGAGTTCGATTTTACCCATCTGCCCCATGAAATATTGGGCAAAGGCCGTCTCGTCTTCCGGTGTGTAGCGGTCGGCATGCGCACGGCTGTTCTCAAGCAGGTCGAGCGCGATAAAATTGGAAGGATAGAGCCGATAGTGGCGGTGTATCTCGCTGTCGATATGTGCAGCCACAGTATCGAAGAGTTCGGCCTTGGGCATGTCGGGATCGAGCGAGCGCAGGTAGTCGTCGATACATGGGGCACAATGGTAATGGATATGTCCTTTATAGCCCATGATGCCCGTTTTCATGCTGACGATGTCATCCATTTTCGTCTTGGTGAATCCCTCGATGTCGCGGCGCTGCTGCAGTTCCCTGGCTTTCAGGTAATCGCAGGGGTCGAACTCATAGGAGATAGCCAGCGGCACGATATGCAGCGCTATCAGGCGGTCAATGACCGACCCCTCGCCGCCCATGGCCATCATCTTCAGGATGGCAGCCTGCGTGCGGTCGTCGGAGTCTTTCGCCCTACCCTCACGCTGTGCTATCCAGATGTTCTCATTCTTCACACCAATGGCGTAGTGCATGTATTCCGACAGCCGTTTGCTCGCCATGAGCAACTGCCGTGGGGGCAGATTACGCTCCACAATAAATGATTTATTGATTCTGACGAGGTCTTTCACCCATGGCAACGACAGAAGGTTGTCGCCAATGGCTATCTCGCAAGTAGTGGTGAACTCCGCATCGATGAGCAGTTTGTCGAGCAGTGCGGAATCGAGTACAATGTCTCGATGATTGCTGACAAAAGTATAGCGACGGGTGTTGTCTATCGCCGAGCAATCCATGTCGCATCCGAGACTCGCCTTTTCCAAGAGGTTGACAAGGAAGCCGTAACAAAACGTTTTCTGAAATTCCAGATTATCGCGGCAACTACGCATCTTGTCCGCCACCTGATTGACAGGCACGGCAGGCAACACATAGGGCAAAACAGCCATAAACTGGGGGTCGGCCAACAGACGGTCAAATGCTGCCGGCAATTCCTCGGGCTCAAAAGGCCTGATGTCGTCAAAATCGTGTATATTCATGGAGCGGGATTTTTAAGAAGTTTGGGGAAGATCGGGAGGTTAAAGGAGTGAAAGACAATAGTTCTCTATAGGAGATTTTAGAATGTCCAGGGAAGACCCGGGAGAACCCGGAAAAGCCTAAGACATCCTAAACTCTTGTTTAAAACTGATTCTCTACGATATCGGTCAGTACATCCTTGATGTCGAGACCAGCAGCGCGCACCTGTTGGGGGATAAAACTGGTGGCAGTCATGCCGGGGGTAGTGTTCACCTCCAACATATTGATTTTCTCGGTGCCGTCGGCATTCTTGGTGATGATATAATCTACGCGGATGATGCCGTTGCAGTGGAGAATGTCATAGATGGCGCTGGTTATCTGGCGCACGCGTTCAGCAGTCTCCTCGGGGATACGGGCAGGAGTGATCTCGTCAACCTGTCCGTTGTATTTAGCGTCGTAGTCGAAGAACTCATTGCTGGTGACCACCTCTGTGATGGGGAAGATGACACTCTTCTCTCTCGTCTTATAGCATCCGCAGGTAATCTCAGTTCCGTCGAGGAATGCCTCTACCATCACCTCGTCGCTCTCCATCATGGCTTTGCGCAACGCTGGAGCCAGATGGTCGATGTTCTTCACCTTCGACACGCCGAAACTGCTGCCGTCATTGGCGGGTTTCACGAAACAAGGCATACCGATGCGACTCATAATGTCGTCGTCGCTGACCAGATGCTCGTAGCCACGGCGGATGAGGAGACTCTCGGCCACACTCACACCGAAGCCGCGCAGATATTGATTGAGCACGAACTTATCGAAAGTCATGGCCTCGACCAACACGCTCGATGTGGAATAAGGCATTCCGATGAGGTCGAAATATCCTTGCAGCAGACCGTTTTCGCCCGGTGTGCCATGGATGGTGATATAGGCATAGTCGAACAGCCGTTTCTTCCCGTTCTCGACAAATGAGAAATCATTGCGGTCGACAGGCGTCGATGTGCCGTCATTGAGGTTGACATGCCAGTCCATGCCTTTGATGTCAACTATATAAATATTGTAACGGTCTTTGTCAAAAAAAGAGTACAATCCCTGTGCGGAACGCAGCGAGACATCATGCTCGGATGAGTCGCCTCCACAGACAATTGCGATAGTGCGTTTTGAATTCATTGTTTATATTATATTTAAAGGAGTTTAGGAGTATATGAGTGAGGCGTGTAGGTGATAGTTCGTGGATGGGAGCGGATGGGGAAGATGGGAGTTATGGGAGTATTCTCTCACCTCTTACCTCTCACCTCTTACCTCTTATGGATTTTTACCCTTTATATATGCGCGCCAGCGTGAGATAAGTTTGGCGAAATCGTCGGGCCATTCCGAGTTGAAATCCATCTGCTGGCCGGTGACAGGATGCACGAAACCCAATGTGCGGGCATGAAGCGCCTGCCGGTGGCAGATTTGCAGGCTGTTGTGAATAAACGCCATGTAACTGCTGCTGCGCTCGCCACGGAGAATCTCGGTGCCGCCATAACGCTCGTCGGCGAATAGCGGATGACCTATATGGCGCATGTGTGCGCGTATCTGATGGGTGCGCCCCGTCTCTAAGACACATTCCACGAGAGTGACGTAGCCGAAGCGCTCCATGACACGGTAATGGGTGACAGCGGGTTTGCCGACATCTGAGTCGGGCGGGAACACGGTCATACGCAGCCGGTCGTGCGGATCGCGCCCGATATTACCCTCAATGCGCCCCTCGTCGTCGACGAAATTGCCCCACACCAGCGCATTGTAACTTCGGTGGGTGGTTTTATTATAGAATTGCAGCCCAAGATGTGATTTAGCCTCGGGCGTCTTCGCCACGACCAGCAGTCCACTGGTGTCCTTGTCAATACGGTGCACCAGTCCCACCTCGGGGTCGTTGGGGTCGTAGGAGTCGAGGTCGCGAAGGTGCCATGCGATGGCATTGACCAGGGTGCCGTTGAAATTACCACACCCGGGGTGCACCACCATGCCTGCGGGTTTGTTGATGACCATCAACGCATCGTCTTCATACACCACATCGAGCGGAATATCTTCGGGAATGATAGACGTGTCGTTTTTCGGACGGTCGAGCATCAGGGTGACCACATCGCCCGGACGCACCTTATAACTGTTCTTCGCCGGTATGCCGTTGACATGCACAAACCCCGCGTCGCCAGCCCGTTGTATCCGGTTGCGCGAAGAGTGGGGCATGTGCTCGAAGAGGAACTTATCCACCCGTACAGACACCTGACCGGGGTCCACCTCAAGGCGGAAATGCTCAAACAATTGCTGGTCGTCGTCCTCTTCCAGTTCTTCTATCAACGTCTTGATATCAGCCATGGGGAATCGGTTAGTTGGCAGGAGCGGGCGCGGCGGGTTGCGGTGCCGGTGCTGCTGCAGGAGCGGGCGACTCTTGATGGCGCTCACCCTCGCCTTCCTCGGTCTTCTTCGGTTTCGGACGCGGGCGTTTCACCTCATCGTCATCATCATTGAACTGGTCGACGGGTGCTTCGGTCATCTGTACCTCTATGCTTTGGTCGCGCGAACCGTCGCCCACCTCGAGCGACAGCGTGTCCTCGGTGGAAAGCATATCTCCGGGATTCAACATACGGTGACGGCTCTTCACACGATAGACCCAGTCGTATTCGCCTGGTACGCTCTCTACGCCGATGCGCTTGAATCCGATGGTTTCCAACTGATAGATGGCATCGCGCAGCGAACTGTTGTCGGCTATATCGGGAATGGCCTTCAAGGGCGAATGTGCTGAATTGATTTTCACATAGATGACACGTCCGGGCTTGATGACCTCGCCGGCTGATATCGACTGCTCAAGAATGCAGTCGGGCGGCAGGGTCTTGATGTATCCGGTGTCGCTCACCTCAATGCTCAAGTCCAGGCTGTCGAGAGTGGCCTCGGCCTGGTCAAAAGTCTTGTGCACGATGTCGGGCATCTCGACCGAACGGCCATGATAAGTATATAATTGCATGGCATACGTGATGCCCCAGAAGAGCAAAACGACAATCAGGGCCATGGCTAAAAGATTGCCCCACAGATGTTTGCTCAAAAATTTCTTGAAAAATCCACTCATTGTTTTCTGACTGTTATATCAACTTGCAAAGATAATGCTTTTCGCTGAGTTACAGGATTTGCGACCGTTAAAAGGCGTTAAATAACGGTCATAAAAAAACAGGAACAAAGCGCGTGCCTATTCCTGTCCTCTTACTGTTCGCCAATGAACCGACGGTTATTTGCCATGATGCTCGTCAGAAACACTGAGTTTCTTACGTCCTTTCGCACGACGTGAAGCCAACACGCGGCGACCATTCTTCGTAGCCATTCTCTCGCGGAAACCGTGCTTGTTCACTCTTCTGCGGTTGTGGGGTTGAAATGTTCTTTTCATCGCTTTGTTCTATTTTTATTGTTTTATTTTTTCATTTTGGGTTGCAAAAGTACACATTTTTTTTATAATAACAAAGAATTAAGTGATTTTTAGCCGAATATTTATGATTTTTTCGGGATTTTGCGTAACTTTGCACCTGAAAAATGACAAAAAACGCCACAACGGCGTTTACGAAGACGAATATTTTCAAATTTCACACTATACCATTATGATTAAATCTCAAGACATTAAGAAAGGTACGTGCATCCGCATGGACGGCAAGTTGTATTTCTGCATCGACTTCCTGCACGTGAAACCTGGCAAAGGCAACACCATCATGCGCACCACACTGAAAGACGTGGTGAGCGGACGTGTGCTGGAAAAACGTTTCAATATCGGTGAGGCACTGGAAGACGTGCGCGTGGAACGCCGCCCGTACCAGTATCTCTACATGGAAGGTGAAGACTACATCTTCATGAACCAGGAGACCTACGATCAGATTCCTATCGCCAAAGACCTTATCACCGGCGTTGACTTCATGAAAGAGAGCGACGTGGTCGACGTGGTCAGTGACGCAGACACCAACACCATCCTCTATGCTGAGATGCCTGTGAAGACGAACCTGCGCATCACTCACAGCGAGCCGGGCGTCAAGGGCGACACCGCCACCAACGCCACCAAGCCCGCCACTCTCGAGACAGGCGTGGAAGTTCGCGTGCCGCTGTTTATCAACGAGGGCGACCTCATCCAGGTCGACACCCGCGACGGCTCCTACTTGCAGCGCGTGAAAGAATAAGCGGATGAGATATTCGGTCATCGTACCCGTCTTCAACCGCCCCGATGAGGTTGAAGAACTGTTGGCAAGTCTTACCAAGCAGACGTTCAATGACTTCGAGGTCATCATCGTAGAAGACGGTTCGGAAAAGACATGTAAGTCGGTGTGTGACGGTTTGTCCGGCACACTCGACTTACATTATTTTTTCAAAGAGAATTCCGGTCCCGGACAAAGCCGCAACTACGGCGTGGAGCGGGCGAAGGGTGAATACATCATCATCCTCGACAGCGACGTAGTGCTGCCCGAGGGTTATCTGCAGGCAGTGGAAGACGAGTTGCAACGCGAGCCGGCCGACGCCTTTGGCGGTCCCGACAGCGCTCACCCCGACTTCACCGACACGCAGAAAGCCATCTCATACGCGATGACGAGTTTCTTCACCACCGGCGGCATACGTGGAGGAAAGAAAAAACTGGATAAGTTCTATCCCCGCTCTTTCAACATGGGCATTCGCCGCGAGGTTTACCAACAGTTGGGCGGTTTCTCCAA
>CAMJAO010000094.1 GCA_946403615.1 uncultured Prevotellaceae bacterium | reverse complement strand
AAAAAGCGGAAAAAGTGATGATGCCCATGCAACCGGGTGACGTGTATATGACCAACGCCGATACGACAAAACTGGAAACAGAAATAGGCTACAAGCCCCATGTGACGCTGCATGAGGGTATCGCCCGTTTCATCGAATGGTATCAATCTGACAAGAATCCATTGAGATAAAGACAAAACTATTTATTACAAAAAAAGGAATGAAAGACTCATACAACATAGCAGTGGCCGGAACCGGCTACGTGGGATTGTCACTTGCCGTACTGTTGGCACAGCACAATCATGTGACGGCTGTGGATATCATCCCCGAGAAGGTGGAGATGCTCAACAACAGGCAATCGCCCATCGCTGACAAAGAGATAGAAGATTATCTGCAGAACAAGCCGTTGGATTTGACCGCCACACTCGACGCCGAGCAAGCGTACCGTGAAGCCGATTATGTCATCATCGCTACTCCCACCAACTACGACAGCAAACGCAATTATTTCGACACCTCGGCCGTAGAGCAGGTCATCCATCTGGTGATGGAATGCAACCCCGACGCCATCATGGTCATCAAATCGACCATCCCCGTGGGATTCACCGAGCATATCCGCCAGAAGACTGGTTCGCAGAACATCATCTTCGCACCCGAATTCCTGCGCGAGAGCCGTGCCCTCTACGACAACCTCTACCCCAGCCGTATCATCGTAGGCACCGACCTCAATGACGCCAAACTGAAAGAGGCTGCCGAGACTTTCGCCCGTTTGGTCAAAGCAGGCGCACTGAAGGAGGATGTGGAAACGCTCATCATGGGATTCACAGAGGCTGAGGCCGTGAAACTATTTGCCAACACCTATCTGGCACTCCGTGTGAGTTTCTTCAATGAGTTAGACACCTATGCCGAGATGAAAGGTCTCAACACCGCCGACATCATCCATGGTGTGGGACTCGACCCGCGTATCGGCAGCCATTACAACAACCCTTCGTTCGGCTACGGCGGTTACTGTCTGCCGAAAGACACCAAGCAGTTGCTGGCCAACTACGCCGACGTGCCTGAGAACCTGATACAAGCCATCGTAGAGAGCAACCGCACCCGCAAAGATTTCATCGCTGACCGTGTTTTGGCCAAGGCGGGCTATTACGATTACAGTCTGCGTGGCGGTTTCTCGCCAGATGAGGAGCGCCATTGTGTCATCGGAGTGTATCGTCTGACGATGAAAACCAATTCCGACAATTTCCGTCAGAGCAGCATCCAGGGCGTGATGAAACGCATCAAGGCCAAAGGAGCGGTGGTCATCATCTACGAACCGACCTTGAAAGACGGCACGACATTCTTCGGCAGTGTGGTGGTCAACGACCTGGAGGAGTTTAAGCGTCAGAGCAATGCCATCATCGCCAACCGCTACGAATCAGCCCTTGACGATGTGAAAGACAAGGTGTACACCCGCGATTTGTTCCATAGGGACTAGAGCACCCTCGCCGACCCACTTGGGAGCACCCTCGCCGACCCTCCCCGAGGGGAGGGAGTAGTTTCAAAGAAATCGCGGAGAGGCAATTCTACATTCGTCATTCCACATTGATTTACTTTCTTTTTCATCACGACCGCTGGGACGACCAATACCTCATCAAGGAATTGGGTGAGGAAAATGTGCGGTGTATCTATTCGCACGATTACCAACAATGGTACATGCGTCACTGGCGGCATTTCGGAGGCAGTCTGAAAGCGGTACGTGCCTCCAAGAAAGGCGATACGATTGTGGCATGGCATTACCTGCAAGCGGTGCTGGCATGGTGGATATGCAAACTGACCTTCCGCAAACGGCAGTTCGTCAGCCTCAACATCCTGCTGAAGAAAGACAAGACGCTTAAGAACAAACTGCACCGTTATCTTTGCAAGAAAGCGTTCCAAGCGAAGAACTTCCGTGCCACGGTGACATCCGTGCCTTACGGCAAATGGCTGAACAAACAATTGGGCATCGACGTGGAATACCCACTGCTCCACGATGTCTATCATGATTATTATTGCACCCCGCAGTATTCCGAAGGCAAGAACAAAGACATCGTGTTCTGCGGCGGAGCGAGCGGCCGCGATTGGGAACTGATGCTCGACATCATACGCATCACACCCGAATTGAAATTCTACATGGTCATGCCGAAGCACATCTTCCGCCCATTTATGAAGAAACACGGAGATGACCTGCCACAAAACGTCAAGATCGGATGTAACATGCCTTATAAGGAATTCATGTTCCGTCTTTGTCAATCCACCTTGGTGGTGCTGCCCCTGAGCATCAATGCTCCCGCAGGACTCACGGTGATGTATCAGGCTGCCGCCAACCGGCGCATGGTGCTCACCTCCGACACCGAGGCGATGAAAGAATATTTCATGCCCTACCAACTCTGCGGGAAGGATCCCGAGCAGTGGCGCGATAAGATACGCTATTACCTCCAGCATGAGGATGAGCGGAAAGCAGAGGCCGACCGTTTCCATGACTTCATCACCACACAATGCACGGAAACCGATTACGCCCGCATCGTGGCGCAAGTTTGTAAAGAATTAACACCGGACAAATCATAATCATCCCTCTCCATCCATTAATATGACCTCTTCTTACTTAGATTTCGTGAGATTTTGCTTAGACGACAACGCCGCGGTGCCGGCCTCGATTGTCAATATCGACTGGCACGACCTGCTGTCATGGGCAAAGCAACAGACCATCGTTGGCGTTTGCTGGCACGGGATGCAACGGCTCAGTGACATCGACACCAACAAGCCCACCGACGACGATGTGCTGGAATGGATGGCATACTGCACACAAATCACGAAGAAAAGCAGGAAGACCAACAACAGGTCGTTATGGGTCTATCAGAATTTCAAGAAAGAAGGATTCCGCTCTTGTCTGCTCAAAGGCCAAGGCAACTCGCTGCGCTATCCCGACCCGTTGCTGCGCCATAGCGGCGACATCGACATCTATGTGGAGGGCGGCGACGACAAAGTCATCCAATACATCCATACCATACGTCCCAAAGCCAAGGCCCTCTATCATCACATCGATTTCATGGCAACGGAGAAGATACCCATCGAGGTGCATTACCGTCCGTCATGGATGAGTTGTCCGTGGTACAACAAACGCCTGCAACGGTTTTTCGAGGAGACAGGCAAGGAATCGTTCGAGAACATGGTCACTCTGCCCGAAACCGAAGGACAAGTAGCAGTGCCCACCTGGCGCATGAATGTGGTGTACGAGCTGGCGCATATAGCCCACCATGTTTTCCGCGAAGGCATCGGACTGAGACAAATCATTGATTATTATTACCTCCTGTCATCTCACGGCATCCCCACAGAGGAAGAACGCGAACAGGCCGAAAAAGACCTGCGCCATGTGGGTATGCGCAAGATGGGCGGAGCGCTGATGTGGGTGCTCACCGAAGTATTGGGCATGGACCGCCGGTTGATGGTAATAGCGCCCCACGAGCGATGCGGCAAGCTCTTGTTGAGAGAAATCCTGGCCGGTGGCAATTTCGGCATGTACGACGAGCGGATGCTCGGAGGTTCGACCGACTCGAAGCGTAAGAAAAACGTTCAGACACTCTGGCGCGACCTGCGACTGGTCAGTTACTTCCCCGCTGAGTGTATTTGGGAGCCGTGGTTCAAATGCTATCACTTCTTGTGGAGGAGGAAACATCATTAACATCGACAACATTGATCATTTAATATAATTCTGAATATCTAAAACATCATCATTTTTCAAAAGAACACATTATCAAGATGAGAAAATACATCAGGCCTGCCATCAAACAGGTAAAGACAGAAGAGCCGCTCATGGCCGCTCTCAGCATTCATGACAAACTCGGTGACGAGCAACTGGGAAACGACACCTCCTTTGACACGGAAGAGTCATCTGACAAACCCGCAGTCAACGTATGGGACTAAACACGAACTATCAACCTTAAAAAACATCAGCCTTATGAATATGAAACGAACATTATTATTGGTCATGACGGTCATGGCTTTTTGTGGCGCATGGTCGCAGGAGCTGCACGACCCTGACACATATTACGCCGACGCGGCGAACAAATCGGGCGCCCAACTGAAAACGGCGTTGAGCGACATTATCTCATCGCATACTACGTTGGGATATAAATCACTCAACGACCATTATGCCACCACCGACACCGATGCTGACGGCTATCTGATTGACATCTATTCGGTGAAAAAGAAATACAAGGTGACCGACACCAATACCGGTACAGAGGGCGTGGGCTACAACAAAGAGCACACCGTGCCGAGCAGTTGGTTCAGCAAGAAAAGTCCGATGTATTCCGACATCTTCCATGTGTTGCCGACAGACAGCTGGGTCAACTCCAAACGCGGCAATCTGCCCTATGGCGAGACCAGCAACCCTGATGGATCCTCTTACAATGGTTTCAGCAAATGGGGACCGTGCGACTCCAGCATCGGTTTCAGCGGTGACATCTTTGAGCCCAACGATGAATACAAAGGCGACATCGCCCGTATCTACTTCTACATGGCCACCTGCTATGAAGATCAGTTGAGGACAAGCACCTGGAGCGGTGGCATGTTCACCGCCAACGGATTCAGTTCATGGGCACAGACCATGCTGATGCGGTGGGCGAAAGAAGACCCTGTGAGCCAAAAGGAGATAGACCGCAACAAGGCGGTGGATATGATACAACACAACCGCAACCCGTTTGTCGATTTCCCCGGTCTGGAGGAATATATCTGGGGCGACAAGACCACCACGCCGTTCGACCCGCTCAACTACAACGGCAGTTCGTCGGAGACCGTGGCACGTCCTGTCATTTCACCTGCCGGAGGCAAATACACTGAGCCTGTGAGCGTGAGCATCGCCTGCAGCACAGAAGGCGCAGCCATCTATTACACCACCGACGGCACCAATCCCACCACCGCCAGCACACGTTACAATGCGGCATTCACCCTCAGCGAGACAACCACCGTCAAAGCCTTCGCCACACTTAACGGCAACAGCAGCGCCGTCACCACCGCCACCTTCACTTTCACGCAGGGTGGACAGACCGAAGAAAACATCATCTGGGCTGAAGACTGGTCAAGCGGCAGCGCCGGCATGAAGGTGGAAGATGTGAAGAATTCAGTGGCCACTTATATCGGCGACGGCGGTCAATATGAAAAACTGTTCGACGGGACTATGTCAGGCGGTGAGGCACCGGAACTGCTGATTCCCAAGAGCAGCCGTAGCATCAACTACTTTATCGCCACCATCACCTTGGGCCATGCAAGCGGTGAGATGCACCTGACATTCAACAGCGGCAACAATAATTTGGCACTGACCTCGACCACATCAGGTGTCAGCATCAGCGCAGGCACTTACAAGGACAAAGTCTATTCATATACCATCACTGTTCCTGAAGGCACATCAACATTGGCATTGAAGTTTACGACGACGTCTGACAATAACACCCGCGTTGACAACTTCATGCTGACTGGCGACACACAAGGCGGAGAGACCGAACTTATCCCTGTCACACTGGCATTCTCTGAAGATGAAGCCGCAGCCACCATCGGTGAAGACTTCACTGAGCCGGCGCTGACCATCACGCCAAGCAATGCGGATATCGAGGTCGTCTATGCCAGCGACAATG
Source organism: uncultured Prevotellaceae bacterium (assembly GCA_946403615.1). Classification (GTDB taxonomy): domain Bacteria; phylum Bacteroidota; class Bacteroidia; order Bacteroidales; family Bacteroidaceae; genus Prevotella. The sequence continues at coordinate 2,094 of CAMJAO010000094.1, read as the reverse complement.
AGACTGTGGCCACCGTTGACCCCGCCACTGGTGAGGTGACGCCCCACAACGAGGGTGTCGCTACCATCATCGCTTCTTTCGACGGCGACAACACCTATATGGCTGCCGAGGATGCCACTTACACACTGACGGTCAGCCTCTCCGGTCAGCCTCTCATCAATACAGGCATCTGTGAGAAGATCACATCGGTCAACGATTTGGAGGATGGCAAGAACTATCTGCTCGTGTATGAGCCGGGCAATGTCGCATATAAGATGTTCAACAAAGACAAAGGTGATGTTGGCGAAGTAGTCATCGACGACCACCAGATAGATATGAACAACGAGAGCAATGAAGCAGCCGTACTGGTGTTGGAGAAGTCGGGTGACAACTGGCTCATCAAAGATGGCGATAAATACCTCGCCCTGACATCTAACAGCAATTCGCTGAATCAGCAGACCAATGCCACCGATGACGGCAAGTGGGATATCACATTTGATGAAAACGGCAATGCCAAAATCAATAACTTGTCACGAAGTGCCTACTTCCTGCAATACAACACCTCGGGATTGTTCCGTTGTTACAAGAACACCCAGCAAAACCCCATGCTCTATAAAGAGATCATGACTTCTTCGGAAGGTGTGTCGCTGACCATCGGCAGCACAGGTTATGCGTCGTTGTATTACGGAGATGTGAACCTCGTTGTGCCTGAGGGCGTAGAGGCCACCACCTATTCCGTCAGCAACGGCAAACTCATGCTCACCAAGACATACGCCGAGGGCGAAATCATCCCGGCCGGTACGGCAGTGGTCGTTTATGACGGATTGACAACCACCGAGACCTACACCTTCGCAGAGACCATGGAAGCAGGCGACGCGCCCGAAACCAACATGCTGAAAGGTTTCGACGACAATGCCACCACTGTTGGTGACGAGGAAGGAACAGCCTATAAATTCTACATGCTGGCCGTGGACAATGAGACCAAAGACCCGGCATCCATCGGTTTCTATTTCGGCGCGGACGACGGAGCACCATTCATCTCGAAAGCACACCGTGCATACCTGGCAGTTCCCGCCGCAGCCGCCAAGGGCATGAGAGCCTTTGAGTTTAAGAATGTCACAGGCATTACCGCTCCCGCCATCAATACCCAAACCAGCGACTCCTCTGTCTATTCTCTGAGCGGTCAGCGCATGAACACCCGTCAATTGCCGAAGGGTGTCTACATCAGAGAAGGCAAGAAATACGTGGTGAAATAATCCCTATGTCACATTCCGCGTCTTCATTCTGGCGCAATAGCATCCTTTTAGGACTGTTGATTTGCGTCTGCTCGTGTCAAAAACGGCATGAGCAGATGCAATCCGCATATTATTGGAGCACGGTGTTTGAGCTCGACTCTTCGCAGTACCAGTTCATCCGGTCACAACAGATACAGCGCATCTACCTGCGCTATTTCGACGTGGTGCTCGACAAAGGGCATCCCATGCCGAACGCCACCGTGCAGGTACTCTCCCCCAAGCCCGACAATGTGGAGATCGTGCCGACTGTCTTCATAGTCAATGACTGTATGTATCACCCGCAACCCGCACTCGACTCGCTGCTGTTCAAACGCATCATGCAGATGAGTGAGACACATCAGTTGGGACCCGTCAAAGAGATTCAACTCGACTGCGACTGGACCAAGCAAACCCGGCAAAACTATTTTGACCTGCTGGAACGGCTGCGGAAAAGAGCGAAGGCAGAGGGCATCACCGTCTCTTCTACCATCAGGCTGCATCAGTTGTCAGAGGCTCCCCCACCCGTAGAGCGCGGCGTGCTGATGATGTACAACACAGGCGATGTGACACGGTTTGGAGGCACCGACCCCATTCTTGACATACGCGACGCGAGACCCTATCTGCCCTATCTGAAAAAATATGACCTGCCCCTGTCTGCCGCCTACCCCGTCTTTGAGTGGCGCATAGCGTTCCGGGGGGATAAGTTTATCGGCATCATCCATGCAGACGAATATCTGCCCATCCTTCCCGGCGACACCATCATTACCCGGCAAGCCACGCCCGACATGGTGCGACAGGCCATCAACGCCGTCGACAGTCTGTTGCCGGAAGCCAACGACGA
>CAMJAO010000093.1 GCA_946403615.1 uncultured Prevotellaceae bacterium | reverse complement strand
AACATGCCTGGAATGCCGAAATAAAACCCTCTCCATCCCTCCGAGGGGAGGGAGTGAACACCATATAATGACATTGGAGAGCGCTTTCTTATTTTGATATAATAAACTAACAATAACAGTAAAAACACCCCTGAAGACGAACCATTCCCTCCACTCAGGGAGGGTCAGGAACGGGGCTTATAGAATGCAACTCATAGACGGAAAAGCAACGGCGGCTGCCATCAAGGCGGAGATAGCCGAAGAAGTAGGAAAAATCGTTGACGAAGGAGGCAAACGCCCCCATCTCGCTGCCATTCTCGTAGGACATGACGGCGGATCGGAGACGTATGTGAAAAACAAAGTGCTCGCTTGCGAGGCTTGCGGATTCAAATCGTCACTCATCCGGTTTGAAGCGGATGTGACTGAGGAGGAACTGCTCGACCAGGTGCGTGCGCTCAATGAAGATGACGATGTTGACGGGTTTATCGTGCAACTGCCTCTGCCGCGCCATATCGACGAGCAGAAAGTCATCATGGCTATCGACTACCGAAAGGATGTCGACGGGTTCCACCCTGTGAATGTGGGGCGCATGGCCATCGGACTGCCTTGCTTCATCTCGGCCACACCGCTCGGCATCATGACTCTGCTCAAGCGGTATAACATCCAGACCAGCGGCAAGAAATGTGTTATTCTCGGACGAAGCAATATCGTGGGCAAACCTATGGCCCAACTCATGATGCAGAAGAAATGGGGCGATGCCACCGTGACGGTCTGCCACAGCCGTTCGAAAACACTCAAGGAGGAATGCCTCGAGGCAGACATCATCATCGCCGCCATCGGACAACCTGGTTTTGTTACTGCCGACATGGTGAAAGAAGGTGCCGTCATTATCGACGTGGGTACGACACGCGTGCCCGACGCTTCACGCAAGAGCGGTTTCCGCCTCTCTGGCGATGTGAAGTTCGACGAGGTGGCTCCGAAGTGCTCCTACATTTCGCCCGTACCGGGTGGGGTAGGGCCCATGACCATCTGCTCGCTCATGAAGAATACGCTTGCGGCAGGCAGGAAAGAGTACTACAAATAGTCAGCAGTTAAGTGAAGCCGAATGTCAACGAACGACAATAATCAACTAGCCAACAACGGCATCTCTTCCAAGGGAGTGACCGAGGTGGCTAAGGCTGAGGCCGAGACTTTTTATCAGCGCGGCAATGAATACCGCAGGCAGGGAAATTGGCAGGAGGCAATCAACTGCTACCTCGAGGCCATCGAACTCGACCCTGACAGTCCTGCGGTCCATGCCAAGCAGATGCTCGACGACATTTTGAATTATTATAACAAAGATTTGTATAATCCTTAGAATGAGACTTGAGGTCCGTTCTGTTAACTTAAATCCTAAATATTATGAGTAAAATCAAAGGTGCTATCGTGGTCAACACCGACAGGTGTAAAGGATGTCAACTCTGCATCTACGCCTGTGCCAAAGACGTCATTGCCTTGGCGTCGAAAAAGGTGAACATCTCCGGATACCCCTATGTGGAGGCCGTACACCCCGACGACTGTATCGGGTGCGCGTCCTGCGCTATCGTGTGCCCCGACGGATGTATCACTGTGTACCGTAAAAAAGTGGAGGAGTAAAGTTATGGCTGAACAAGAAGTGAAACTGATGAAAGGCAACGAGGCGATAGCCCACGCTGCCATCCGCTGTGGCTGTGACGGTTACTTCGGTTACCCTATCACTCCGCAGAGTGAAGTGATTGAAACGCTCGCCGAACTCAAACCCTGGGAAACGACCGGCATGGTCGTGGTGCAGGCTGAGAGCGAGGTGGCGGCTATTAACATGGTCTATGGCGCCGCAGGTGCCGGTAAGCGCGCGATGACTTCGTCGTCAAGCCCGGGCGTGGCTCTCAAACAGGAGGGTATCGCCTACATGGCTGGTGCCGAACTGCCCGGACTGATTGTCAATGTGCAGCGCGGTGGTCCCGGTCTGGGTACCATCCAGCCCTCACAGAGCGACTACTTCCAGGCTACACGTGGTGGTGGCAATGGCGACTACTATGTGCTCGTGCTCGCACCCTCTTCGGTGCAGGAGATGGTCGATTTCGTAGATCTCTCTTTCGAACTGTCATTCAAATATCGCATTCCCGCTATGATTCTCAGCGACGGTGTCATCGGACAGATGATGGAGAAGGTGGTGCTGCCGCCGTTCAAACCCCGCCGTACCGACGAGGAGGTCATCGCTCAATGCCCCTGGGCTTCAGTAGGTAAACCCAAGAGCCGCGGAAGGAATGTCATCACGTCGCTCGAACTCAAACCCGAGATCATGGAGCAGCGTAATATCCATCTCCAGGAGAAATATCAGGTCATCCGCGAGAACGAGGTGCGCTACGAAACCATGCAAATGGACGATGCCGATTATATGATTGTTTCATTCGGCAGTGCAGCGCGTATCTCAGAGAAAGCCATCGAACTGGCTCGTGAACAAGGCATCAAGGTGGGACTCTTCCGTCCTATCACTCTCTGGCCCTTCCCGACCAAGCAGATTTCTGAGATGGCGAAAGGAAAGAAAGGTGTGCTCGTGGCGGAAATCAACGCCGGACAGATGGTCGAAGACGTGCGTCTCTCCATCAACGGTGCTGTTCCTGTGGAGTATTTCGGACGTCTGGGCGGTATCGTTCCCGATCCCGAAGAGATTGTAGAGGCATTGAAAACTAAATTGATGAAGTGATGGAAGCAAACAATATCATCAGTCCGGAGAATCTGGTTTACAAGAAACCGACTCTGTTGAACGACAACCCCATGCACTATTGCCCCGGATGCTCACACGGTGTGGTGCATAAACTCATCGCTGAGGTCATCGAGGAGATGGGCATGGAAGAGAAAAGCGTAGGCGTTTCGCCCGTAGGCTGCGCCGTGTTCGCATACAATTATATCGACATCGACTGGCAGGAGGCTGCACACGGGCGTGCTCCCGCAGTGGCTACCGGCATCAAACGCATGTGGCCCGACCGTCTCGTCTTCACCTATCAGGGCGACGGCGACTTGGCTTGTATTGGTACCTGCGAAACTATCCATGCGCTCAATCGTGGCGAGAATATTGTCATCATCTTCATCAACAATGCTATTTATGGCATGACTGGTGGACAGATGGCTCCCACCACGCTGCTCGGACAGAAGACGGCTACTTGTCCCTATGGACGTCAGGCCGACCTGCACGGATATCCTCTCAAGATGGCCGATATCGCCGCTCAATTGGAAGGCACATGCTTCGTCACACGCCAGAGCGTCGAGACCGTGGCTGCCATTCGCAAAGCGAAGAAAGCCCTCCGCAAGGCTTTCGAGGCTTCCATGGCCAAAAAAGGCTCTTCACTCGTGGAATTCGTCAGCACCTGCAACAGCGGTTGGAAACTCACTCCGCGTCAGGCAAACGAATGGATGACTGAAAATATGTTCCCCTTTTACCCCAAAGGCGACCTAAAAGACACAACAGGAATGTAATAATGTTTAGGGTTTAGTGTTGAGAGTGTGGATGATATCTCCATTACAGGAGTAATCTCTTACCTCTCACCTCTTACCTCTCACCTCTTATTAGCAAAACTATGAAAGCAGAAATTATCATATCAGGATTCGGAGGTCAGGGCGTACTGTCAATGGGTAAGATTTTGGCTTACTCGGCCCTGATGGAAGACAAAGAAGTGACATGGATGCCCGCATACGGACCGGAGCAGCGAGGCGGAACGGCCAACGTGACCGTCATCATCAGCGACGAGCGTATCTCGTCGCCTGTGCTCAGCAAGTACGATATCGCCATCGTGCTCAACCAACCGTCGCTCGACAAGTTCGAGCCGCGTGTCAAACCGGGTGGCATCCTCATCTACGACAACTACGGTATCATCAACCCGCCAAAACGTACCGACATCAATGTCTATACCATCGATGCTATGGACAAGGCGGCCGAGATGAAAAACTCTAAAATCTTCAATATGATTGTCCTCGGCGGACTGCTCAAGATTTGCCCAGTCGTCACCAGCAATGGTCTCGAGAAGGCTCTCTACAAGACTCTCCCCGAGCGTCATCACGCACTCATCCCCCTCAACATGGAGGCTGTAAAAGCAGGCGGTGACATCATCACGAAGAAATAAGGTATCATAGCAAAACAAAAAAGGCTGAAACCACTTGAGTTTCAGCCTTTTTTAGTAGGAACGATGGGAGTTGAACCCATGACCTCTACAATGTCAATGTAGCGCTCTAAACCACCTGAGCTACGCCCCTATATCTATTTTGCGGATGCAAAGGTAAGGATATTTTTTCATTCCCCCAAACTTTTTGCAAAAAAAATGGAATCCCCCCGTGCCATAAAGCCTGCCCCGTACCCCCTCCCAGAAAGGGTGTCGCACTTGAGGCGTGGCGTATATTAATCTGCAGAACGTTTCGGGCATTCCAAATTATCCGAATATCAGAGTAATCATAAAACTCAAACCTCAAATCTCAAACCTCAATCACTTCTATCCCTCCATACCCGGTTTGATGGTCGAAAGCCTCTTCGGCAGTGAATAATCCTCCGTAGATGCCTGCACAGATAAGCACGCCGCCGTGGGCAAACACGGCCACACGTTCAAAGGGTTGTCCCTTCAACTCATCCAGAAACGACGCCACACGCTGGTAGAGTATCGGAAAACTCTCGCCTCCAGTGGCGGGCCGGTGAAGGAAATCCTCATAAAAAGCCTCTAAAGCAGGGTCGTCAATCTCTTCATAGCGTCGCATCTCCCATTCACCCATATTCATCTCTTTCAGCCGGTCGTCGCGAATGGCTTGAGGATAACCGCAGAAAGCGGCCAACTTTGATGCCCGTGTCAATGGCGAGGTATAGACGCGGTCGAACATGATGCCGTCGAGGTGACTCTTCGTCACTGCGGCCTCTTCTTCAAAGGTGTCTGCGGTTGCCACATCGGTCTGTCCGTAACATGTGCCCGGAGCCACTGCCACACTCGTATGTCTGATCAGATAGATTTGCATAGAAAAACCCCTTTCCATCTCTCCCCAGGGGAGAAGGTAATAACTTAATAATTTATTGTTAATGTATGAGAGTTTTATTCTTTTTTGTCGGAAGCCATTCCCTCCACTCGGGGAGGGTTAGGGAGGGGGCTTACCATTCCCTCCCCATTAGGCGGGTCCGTATGGGCGCTTATAATTGTACTACTGCCGTCACGATTGCCGCCAATTCCACCAGCAGACACAGCGCCCCACAGCAGTCGCCAGTATATCCTCGCAATCGCCGCCAGATGAGCAAATAGAGGAAGTACATCACGAGGCAGGGCACAAAAATCATCAGTTCCAGTCGCAGTGTCGAACCGAGGTCTGTCAGCAACAGTACCAATGCGGCGGGCAATAGTCCTTGAATGGCCAGCAAAATGCCAGCCATGATGCTCACTTTGCGATATACTACCTTCGCTTTCGCCTCTTCCTCACGTCGTGCATAAGGCATCATCTGGATAATCTGTCCCGCCAACATCTTGCTGAACGGGTCAATGGCCAAGATAAGCCATGCCGCCTTCTCTGCGTTGCCGATGCAGTATAGCGAAGTGAACAGCAGCGCCATATAGCAGATAAGCCCCAACACGCCGTATGTGCCGATGTGCGAGTCTTTCATGATGGCGAGGATGCGGTTGCGGTCTTTGCCGCCACCTCCAAAACCGTCTATAAAATCAGCCAAGCCGTCCTCATGCAGTGCACCCGTAATCAGCAACCTCATGATGACAGCTGCCACGATGGCCATGGGGTAGGGGACTATCATGCTGCCGAAATAGAGCACGGCTGCCATGATGCCGCCCGTCAGCCATCCAGCCAGCGGCCAAAACTCCACCACGGCGCGGTAACTCTCACGCGGAGGCTGATATAACCGCCAAAAAGGCAACCGGGTGAAGAATATCAGAGCCGCCCAGGCGTTCTGGTACCATTTAGAAGTATTTAGTGATACTTGCATTGTCAAAATTATTCATTTCGTTAACCATTCTCACAGCGCTCTCGATGATGGGGTAGGCGCACAGCGCACCCGTGCCCTCGCCCAGGCGCATGCCCAGATGGAGCAGCGGTTCGGCATTCATCAGACTGAGCATACGTTTGTGCCCGCTCTCGTCGCCGCAATGACCGAAAATGGCATAGTCGAGCACTGCGGGATAGAGACGCGACGCTGCCAGCATACACGCTGACATAATAAACCCGTCTACCATGATGAGCATCCCCCGTTCTGCTGCCCGGAGCATCGCTCCGATGGCTCCCGTCATCTCAAACCCGCCGAAATAACGAATGAGGTTGAGTGCTTCGCTTTGGAGAGGTTTGGGGCTGGTTTCCTTGCTCTTTGTCCCTTGCTCCTCTAATTCCACATTCCTCATTCCACATTTGTAATTCTCCACGGCTTCCCTCAGCACCATCTTTTTATGTGTGATGCCTTCGGCACCCAGCCCGGCGCCGGCTCCGATGCACTCTTCGAGTGGGATATTGCCGAATATCGACATCCAGATGCTCGAAGGCGATGTGTTGGCGATGCCCATCTCGCCGATGCAGAGAATATTACAACCCTGTTCCGCACATTCATCCGTCAGTTGAGCACCGATGTCTATGCTGCGGTTAAACTCCTCCTCGCTCATGGCCGCCTCGTAACGGAAATTGCGTGTGCCGCGGGCTATTTTATGATTGATGATACCAGGCACATCGCTTAGTTCGTAATCTACGCCCATATCCACGATTTTGAGGTCAAAACCGTGCTGCCGGCAGAACATGTTGACTCCGCCGCCGCCACGGGTGAAGTTCTTCATCTGTTGCCAAGTCACCTCGCGCGGTGATACACTCACCCCTTCGCGTTCGATGCCGTGGTCCCCCCCCAACAGCAGGTGGCAGGGATGGGCCAATGTAGGTGTCAGTGTCTGTTGCACCAGACATATCTGCTCTGCCAATGATTCCAACCTGCCCAGCGACCCTTTGGGCTTGTTCAGATTGTCTATCTTCGCGCGAATAGCCTTGCGCATCCCCTCATCAGGCTTTTTTATTTGAAATGTACGCATTTTTTAAGGTTTAGGGTTGATGGTTTAGGGTTTAGTGTTCTCCTAAGTCTTTGTAGGTTTTCCTCGGTTTTCTAGGTCTACCTAGGCTTTCTTAAGTTATCCTGGACTTTCCTGTTTTTTATATTGACAGGTATCCCGCTAACCATCAGTACCACTTCGTCGGATTTTGAGGCGATGTATTGGTTTATCCATCCCTGCAGGTCAGTAAACTGCCGCATCATGGCGTTGTCGCTGATGCCACCGCTGCCTATCTCATTGGTCACGAAGATGAAGGTTCCGTCTTGCGCTGTAAACCGGTCAAAGTCGGCTGTCAACTCCTTATACACGTCGTCTACGTCGGGCAAGGCGCCGTCGGGTCCGCACATGTCAAGATAGCGGTTGGTGCACCAGTTTGTCACGCAGTCTATCAGTGCCACTCCGCCTCCGATATCGATGTGCCACAGGTCAAGGTCCTGCTCTATAGTTTGCCAACAGGGACCGCGCCGCTCTTGGTGTTTGCTCACGCGTCGCCGCATCTCATCGTCCCACACCCTTGCTGTGGCGATATACATGGGATGCTCCGACCGACTCAGTGCCAACCGCTCCGCATAATTACTCTTTCCCGACCGTTGTCCGCCCGTTATCAGTATCATCCTTTTCATATTGCAAAAGTACGATTTTATTTACTACTTTAACCCAAAAATACTTAAAATTGTGATGAGAGCGTGAAAAAGTGGTTGATTCAAGTCAAAAAAATCCAATTTAAGGACTTTTTA
>CAMJAO010000092.1 GCA_946403615.1 uncultured Prevotellaceae bacterium | reverse complement strand
CAAGGGTACAAGCCACGGTCAGTGGAACCCCTATGACTCGCATATACCGTTTGTTTTGATGGGTTGGCATGTACCGCACGGAAGCGACGCCAGCGAGGTGCATATCACAGATATTGCCGCCACGGTATGCGCCATGCTGCACATCGAACGCCCCGACTGCTGCATCGGAGAAAGCCGTATTCCCAAGCCCTAACATTTCGGACTAAGAAGCTATATCCGACTACGAATTATACTAATAATTCCAGAACACAACAGAATAAACGAATTACACGAATTGGGGAAAGGTGGAGAGCACTAAACCCTCCACACTACCCTAAACCATAACCTACATGCAAGCGATTATTTTGGCTGCCGGAATGGGCCGGCGATTGGGAGAATACACACAAGACCAGACGAAATGTATGGTCGAGGTGAACGGCGAGCGTTTAATAGACCGTATGTTGGGGCAACTGTCATCGCTCGGGTTGACGCGCGTGGTCATCGTGACGGGTTATTGCGGTGCAGCGTTACGGGCGCATATCGGCACACGCTATGACGACCGTCTGCGCATAGAATACGTTGACAACCCGCTCTATGCTACCACCAACAACATCTACTCATTGGCCCTTGCTAAAGAGCAGTTGCAAGAGGATGACACATTGCTGTTGGAAAGCGATCTGATTTTCGACGACAGCATCTTGCGTCTGCTGACGGATTCCCCCCACCCCAACCTGGCTTTGGTGGCAAAATACGAGCGCTGGATGGACGGCACGATGGTGCGCATAGACACAGAAAACAACATCGTGAACTTCGTGCCGAAAGCCGCCTTCCGCTTCCAGGACACGAAGCACTATTATAAGACGGTGAACATCTACAAATTCTCGAAAGCGTTCTCACGGTCAAAATATGTGCCATTTTTGGAAGCATACACGAAATCCGTGGGCAACAACGAGTATTACGAGAATGTGTTGCGTATTCTCTCATTCCTGGACAGCCACGACCTGAAAGCGCTGCCGTTGACCGACGAGAAATGGTATGAGATAGACGACAAACAGGACCTGGATATCGCCGAGGCACTCTTTGCCGAGGAAAAAGACATCATCCGTAAGTATTACGGCCGTTTCGGAGGTTTCTGGCGTTTCCCGAAGATGCTCGACTTCTGTTATCTGGTGAACCCCTTCTTCGGCGAATCGCGTATCATCGACGAGATGGAAGCGTTTTTCCGCACACTCATCGTAGAATACCCGTCGGGCATGAAAGTGAACACTTTGATCGCGAGCAAATGCTGGGGCGTAAAAGAGAAGTATATCATCCCAGGCAACGGTGCCGCTGAACTGATTAAGGCTCTGATGGAAATACTGCCGGGCACATTGGGCGTGGTACGTCCGACGTTTGAGGAATATCCCAACCGGCGCGACCCGCAGTCGCTCATTGCCTACATCCCGACACGGCCCGACTACCGCTATACGGCGCAAGACCTCATAGACTATTTCGGTAAGCACCGACCAGACAATCTGCTGCTCATCAACCCCGACAACCCGTCGGGCAATTTCATCAGCAAGGACGACGTATTGCGTCTGGCATCATGGTGCGATCAAGAGGGCATCCGGCTGATTGTGGACGAGAGTTTTGTCGATTTCAGCGTGGGATATCGTGAGAACACTTTGTTGGACGACGCGCTGTTGGAAGCCCATCCGCAGATGGTGGTGATGAAAAGCATCTCGAAGAGTTACGGTGTACCGGGCATCCGTCTTGGACTTCTCTGCTCAGCCGACGAGGCACTCATCAGCCGCATGAAAAAGATGGTGAGCATCTGGAACATCAACTCATTTGCAGAATATTTCATGCAGATATTCTCAAAATACGAGAAAGACTATCACCATGCCTGCGAGCAATTCATTGCTGAGCGTGACGATTTCGAGCAACGGTTGCGACAGGTGCCCTTCCTGCACGTGATGCCCTCACAAGCCAATTATTTCCTTTGCGAGGTGCTGCCCCCGCTGACCGCCCGTCAACTGGTGCTGACGATGCTGAAACGACACAACATTTTGATGCGCGACTGCTCAGACAAGACAGGTTTCGACGGCAAACAATATATTCGTGTCGCCGTACGCAACCATGAAGACAACGCAAAATTGATCAAGGGACTTTTGGAATTGTAACGAACAAATACAACGGATTTTTTTAATCGTTTTGACTACGAATTTCGAGTTTCAAACGACAACTACGAATTTCGCGAATTTCACGAATATTCAAAAACTACGTATTTCGCGAGATTTGCCGAATATTCAAAAACTAAGAATTACGCGAATTTAACGAAGACAAATAAGAACTACAGGTCAGCATCTAGGATCAATATGCAAAATCTGCTCAACAACCTAAACGACCAAACCACCAAACGACCAAACGACTAAACGACTAAACCACCAAACCACCAAATAATTATTTGAATTTTTCGATGATTTGTCCTTCCGTATTGATGAGAGCGTGGAGAACGGTGGGATGTTTCGGGTCGATGGTCCATGAAACGGTGGCGGTGTCATCATGAAACGGTCCTATGGAGAAGGCATAGGGTGCCTCGAGCCGTCGTGCCACCTCTATGCCGGGAAGACCTTCAATCAGGGAGTAATCCACGTCTGTGTTCTTGAAGAGATTGAAAGCCCCAGAGGCATCCAGCACATCATAAACCATCTTGTTGCGGCTATTCACCAAATAAAACTGTCTGTTGCCAGGCGTTTTATGTGTAAAAGCATACATGCCGTATCCCAAATGACGATAATAGAATTTGCTCTCAAGCAATTTTTGTTGCATGAGAACATCGTAAAATGTCGGTTGGTATGCGCCTTGTTTGGTGATGAACCCCATAGTTTAGTTTAGAGATGGATAATTATAGGTGGGTGTCAGGGTGTTAACATTTTGAACTTGATGACCGTATCACCCATTTTGATGTCTGCACCATGAGTGAGAAGCACAACTCCGCCTTTCGGCACAACAATGCCATTGACAAAAACGGGATTGGTGGCACGGCGGACCTTCAAACGGAACTCATACCCTGCTGACGTGGGAGAGACTTTGATTTCCACTGACCTGACACTCGCCAGCGGGTCGTCAATCACAATGTCAGACGATTGCTTTTTGTCCACACGTCCGATGAGATTGACGCCTTCATGCAGAACCGCCTCTTGGCGTTTGCGCCAATGCCCCCATGAGAGTTTCGCGAGTGCCGGGAGTTCGCCAGACTGTTCCTCTTCAATAAGTGAAGGCTGTGAAGAGGCGTTTTCGTGAGCGTCTTGAGCGTCATCGACAGGAACAGGAGAGTGCGCCGGCTGTGCCGGATCTTTATCGGGTATTATCGTTATATCCGACTCATGCTCAGCCGTGAAAACCACGCGTGTGTGACAGTTGCGGCATTCGGCGGTAAGGTGACCTGCAACCATCGGTTTGATGATAACAGGTTTGTTGCACTGAGGACACAAAAAGCCTACCGCCTGATTACAGACGGCATGCTCCTCGATGTAAAATGTGCCCTCTTTTTGTCGCACCTTTCCCAAGACGGGTATGCGCCTGGCATAAATCGTTTTTGACTGATCGTTGTCCATCATGTTTATTGCATAGCGATGTCGGACAAATCACCCATATCATCCATATCGGATGTGAAGGAAGACGAGTCGTCGACATCCGTCTCGGCTTCGTTCATGCCTAAAAGGTCGGCAAAGCCGTCGAGTGCCTCATCGACCGCATCGGCAAACTCATCGACAACGGCAGAGAGTTCAGTGTCAATATGGTCCAAACCCTCTTGCATCACTTCCAAATCGTGAAGCACATCAGCCTGGAGTTGTTCGTCCAGATCTGAAAAAGGTTCCTCTTGCTGCTGTTCTTGTTCCATGTCCTCGATAACTGCCATATCTTGGTCATCGGCATCCACCACGGCCATGTCTTCATTATACTCATGTCCAATCACCTGAATATCATCCTCTGTAGAGATAAAAATGTTATCGTCCATGTCATCTGCATCCGCCAAAAGCGAACCTTCGGGAATGGCATCCACCGCCATACCCGTCTCATCATAGATGTTGTCATAAATGCCGTCGTTGTTGACATCTACGACAAAATACTGCATATCGTCAGGAGTGTTGATAATTTGAATATCATTGTCGAAATCGCTTTCAGGCAAATAATCCTCGGTGTTGGCATTGATAGCGAGGATATGGTCGCTCAACCCCTCTGGTTCGATGGCATCGACGGGAGCATCCTCAGAAGGAGTATTTTCAGCGAGAGAGTTTTCGACGGGAGCATCCGCCGCAGTTTGAGCCGCAGGTGCTTCATGAGAAGTGTGTGAAACGATAGCCTCCTGAGGTTCAGATGGTTTGCCAGCCACATGAGGCTTGTTGGGAGTGTTTGCCTTTTGGGCCAAATCATGCTCAATGGGCGTATTTGCTGACTCTCTGAGTGAATCCGGCTCATTGGGCTCTTCAGGTGTGACAGACACCTCGACAGGCTCTGTGGAATTCTCTGTTATGTTTTGGGCCAGCAACTCCTCTTGTTGACCTTCACCTTCCTGCCCGGGCATCAGAATAGCGGCACCGGCGCCCATAGCTACAGCACCGGCAGCACTGCCGCCTACTATCATTTGTTTTTTCTTTTTCTCTTCCATAATCCTTGTTTACTGTCGTTTTCTTGTGCAAAGATAGCGTAGCAAGCCACGATTTGCAAATCATTTGTTGTATCTTGTACGAACTAAGGGGATTTGTTGACGAAAGTGGCTTATTTGGATTTCTCACGCGGTTGGGTGAGCATTGCCTTATATGCCCTAAGGAGGTTTTTGGGTACGGTCACACGGATTTCGTTGGTGCGCTTCTCCTTACCATCAAAGAGCACAGAGCCGTCGGTAAGAATCAACTGCTGTCTGAGCACATCGATCCGCTCGAGGAAAGTCTGGTTGATGATAAGGCTACGGCCTATCTTAACAAACTGGCTCTCAGTGAGATGGGCATTTTGGATAAGTTCAAAAACCTTGGTGATGCCAAACGAGAGCATCACCTCACGTTGGGAGATATAATACAATGTGGAATAGTTGCCATTGGCTTTGACAAGAGCTACCTTCTCCAAGTCGATGGAGATGAGTTCGTCACGGGAATTGAAAAGGACACGGCGCATGAAGGTAGAAAGTTTGGGGTTTAGGGATAGGGGGTTAGGGATTAGGGGCTAGGGGTTAGGGGTCTTATTCTGTTACTAATTCCCCAATATCGTTTATAACAATTTGAGGGGTTAAGAGGTCGGGAGTTGAGAGAAGCGTTTTCTGCCTTTGATATAGTATTGCCAGAGGAGGGAGAAGGGCGAACGCGAGTCGACAAAAGCAGATGTTTCGCTGTTCGCAGCGAGAGCCATGGCTTGTATGCGTTTACGGTCGACGTCAAAATCCTTCCTCCACCGCTTATAAGCTTTTCTAGCCTGATAAACGGCACGGAAATCGCCCCAGTTGCGGTCGATAATCAGCATTTTATACGCTGCGACATAATCGAGCCACCATCTCCACCGCATGACATGATGCAAGTCGCTCTGGGGAAGGTTTTTATAGAGCATTGTGAGATTGTTGCGGAAATTGAGGAATGTTTTCCTCGGATTGATTTTGGGCAATGTACCTCCTCCCACATGATAGACATGGCTCTCAGGTACACAATACAGGCTCCTTCCGGCTATACGCAAACGCCAACAGAGGTCAATTTCCTCGCAATGAGCGAAGAAGCGGCCGTCAAGTCCTCCAATGCTGCGATAATCGTCGGCACGGACCATCATACAAGCCCCAGTGGTCCACAGCACCTCTACGGGTTGGTCATATTGTCCCTCATCGTGTTCAACGGTCTGAAAAGCCCTGCCCCGACAGAACGGATATCCATAGCGGTCAAGGTATCCTCCTGCTGCACCGGAATATTCGAAAGAGGAGCGGTCATGCATGGCAAGCAGTTTGGGTTGACACCCTGCCGCCTCAGGATGAGAGTCCATCCATTGTATCAACGGCGTGAGCCAATGCTCCGTCACCTCCACATCGGAATTGAGCAACACGAAATACTTCGCCTCAATCTGAGCCAACGCCTTGTTATAACCATCAGCAAAGCCGTAGTTCTGGTCGAGCAAGATGATTTTCACCTCGGGATAATCACGGCGCAACATTTCGACAGACTGGTCGGTTGAAGCATTGTCGGCCACATACACAACAGCCTCATCGGACGAATAACGCACGACGGAGTCGAGGTATGTGGCAAGCATCTTCTCGCCATTCCAATTGAGGATAACCACTGCGGTAGAGACCTTCCCCGCCCCCCCTCTCAAGGAGGGAGACACTGACTGAGGCAAATCGGTCATATAATTATTGAATGTTTTTGCTTAAAACGTGTACGTCAATGATTTATTTTTATAAGCACGCATTTTAGTGCGGTGCGGTCATGATTGAAATCGCCCAAACGCACGGCGAGGAGTTTGTTGTCATATTCCTCGAGAGCTTCAGAGGGAGGCAGCTCCACACGGATGTAGTTGCGCGTAAATCCGTGCATGGCTTTGCCTCGCGGCGCTTTTTCAAACAGCACTTCCGCCTCTTGTCCGACATGCTGGCTATAAAAAGCCTCTGTCTTTTGGTCAGAGAGTTCGAGCAAACGTTGGCTTCTCGCTTTTTTGTCCGCATCACTGACAACGTAGGGTATGCGCAGGGCTGCAGTGCCTGGACGTTCGGAATAAGGGAAGACATGCAGTTGGGTCACATCAAGGCGGTCGAGGAAGCTGTATGTCTCGTCAAAGCATTCGGGCGTCTCGCCACGTGTGCCGACCATCACGTCCACACCAATGAAGGCATCGGGCATCGCTTCTTTAATACGTTTTATCTTATGTTCGAACAATGCCGTATCATAGCGTCGGTGCATGAGTCGCAGCACAGTGTCGGATCCGCTCTGCAAAGGGATATGGAAATGTGGCATGAAAGCACGGCTATGGGCGCAGTAGCCAATCAACTCGTCAGAGAGTAAATCGGGTTCAAGAGAACTGATGCGATAGCGGCTGATGCCCTCCACTTCGTCGAGTGCACGGACGAGGTCAAGGAACGACTCTCCGTTTTTCGAGCCGAAATCGCCGATATTGACCCCGGTGAGCACGATTTCACGCCCACCTTCTTGTGCGGCCTTCTCGGCTTGCTTCACCAGCGATTCGATAGAGGGACTGCGACTGAACCCTCTCGCGTAAGGGATGGTGCAATATGTGCAGAAATAGTCGCATCCGTCTTGAATCTTAAGGAAATAGCGTGTGCGATTGCCTCTTGAGCAACTGGGCGCAAACGAGGTGATGTCTTTCGTGCGTACCGTGTGATGACGATGGAGCGACAACTCGGATTTCTCACCACTCCATGCATCGGAAAGATACTGGATGAGTTGCGCTTTCTCGTTTGAGCCGAGCACAAGGTCAACGCCTTCCAACTGGCTGACACGCTGCGGTTCCAACTGGGCATAACACCCTGTGACGACCACAAACGCGCCGGGATGAGCCTTCACCATGCGATGAATGGCCTGACGGCATTTATGGTCGGCTACGGCGGTCACGCTGCACGTATTGACGAGGCATATATCAGCCTGTTCTCCTTTAGCAACGGTTCTCACACCCAAATCTTGCAACATCTGCCCGAAGGTGGAAGTCTCCGAGAAGTTGAGTTTACAGCCGAGTGTGAAGTATGCAGCCGTTTTACCTTGAAAAGCCGAAGTATTAATCATCGATGCAAAGGTACGATTAAGCGAGAGAAAAACCAAATGTATTTGAGTTTTTCCGAGCGAGAGTAGTTTCGACGCCAGTCAAAGGTACGATTAAGCGAGAGAAAAACCAAATGTATTTGAGTTTTTCCGAGCGA
>CAMJAO010000091.1 GCA_946403615.1 uncultured Prevotellaceae bacterium | reverse complement strand
AGAGAACGCTCTGAAGATAAAAGTGCTCTGCCCACTTTAAAATAAAGAGAACATGAAAAAAACAACAATCATGCTGGCGGCACTTTTCTTGCTGCTGGTGCAAATAAAAGGACAGAACATGGCACTGACAACGAAACAACAGGCACTCGTGGCTATCGCTGCCAACGAGGCAAAAGGAAACATCGAAGGACTGAAATCTGCCTTGAACGAAGCACTTGAGCAGGGACTGACCGTGAGCGAGGCCAAAGAGGCTCTGTCGCATTTATATGCTTACACGGGATTTCCGCGTTCGCTGAATGCTTTGGGCGCATTGCAACAGGTCATCAAAGAGCGCACAGACAAAGGACTACGGGTCGTGGAAGGCCGCGAGTCCGACCCGCTGCCGAAGGACTACGATGCGCTGAAACAGGGCACAACGGTGCAGACGCAACTTTGTGGAGGACAACCCTTCACATACACCTTCGCTCCACAGACCGACTACTATCTGAAAGCACATCTCTTCGGTGATATATTCGCACGCAACAACCTGACTTTTGCCGACCGCGAGGTGGTGACCGTCTCCGCTATATCGGCTTTGCCTGGCTGTGAGCCACAACTGCAAGCCCATGTGTCAGGGGCAAGGAATATGGGTGTCAGCGATGAGGCTCTCAAAGAAATGCCCGCTCTGTTGGAGAAAAAGATTGGCGCAGCGGAAGCCGAGCGCCTCCGTGGCGCATTGGCCGTTGTTTTTGGCGAGAATTATAACCCGGTACAAACCGTAGATTTTTCTGTTTGGCCTAAAGGCGCGCCTAACACCGCATACGCCCAATACTTCACGGGCAACAGTTATCTGGCCCAGATGGAGGGAGGTATGGCCAACGTCACCTTCGAACCCCGTTGCCGTAACAATTGGCACGTCCATCACAAACAAGTGCAGGTACTTATCTGTGTCTCCGGCCGCGGTTGGTATCAGGAATGGGGCAAGGAGGCTGTCGAGATGACTCCCGGCACCATCATCGCCGTTCCAGAGGGCGTCAAGCACTGGCACGGTGCTCAAAAAGACTCATGGTTCCAGCACCTGACTTATCACAAAGATGTGCAGGAAGGTGCCTCAAACGAGTGGTTGGAACCCGTGGATGATGAGACCTATAACAACCTGTAACAATAATCGTAACTGCCTCGATAATAAGATCTACGCCTCAAGAATGTCCCCGATCGGGGGCATTCTTGTTTTTAACCCCAATCGGTTATTTGCGTTTAGTCTAATGGCCGATTGGGATTTCTCAGATAAAACAAAGGGAAGAATTGTGCCGTTAAGTTGACATTATCTGGTATATTTTCTGACGAAATATTAATAATATATATTTCTTTCTGAAAGCACCTTCGAAATCTTTGCAAATATGGAAAGAATCCTTTATCTTTGCAATCTGAGAACATACTCATGAATCACCCCATAACGCCATGATAAGACCGATATGATACTCAATACATTGTTTCAAATATTGCCCTCTGCAAGATGGTTATTCACGGCTGTCATAATATCCATGCTGAATATGAATCCCGACGACAAACAAATGCCCGCACCGAAAGTCAGACCGGCTACACAGGCGGGAAGTTTCTATGAGAGTGACCCCAAGCTGCTGGCCAAAGAGGTGGACGGCTATCTGGCGCGACATGCAAAAGACGCCTCCTATGCCAATTTGGCAGCGGTCATCGTGCCCCATGCAGGCCATTATTTTTCAGGCAATGTGGCGGCTTCGGCTTATGCTGCCATACCGCGCGGCAAACAGTATAAACGCATCTTCATGCTTGGCCCCAGTCATTATGAGTGGTTGAACGGTGCATCGGTCAATACCGAGGTCGATTATTACGCCACGCCGCTGGGCCAGGTGAAGGTGGACCGCGAGACGGGCCGACAATTGACCATGGCCGACAGCGTGTTCACTTACCGTGCGAAGGCTCATGACCGCGAGCATTGTCTCGAGGTGCAACTGCCGTTCTTGCAGCGACACATGAAACAAGTGCCGCCTATCGTTCCGATAATCATCTCCACCAACGACTTCACGCAGATGCAACGGATGGCCGAGGTGTTGAAACCTTATTTCAACGAGGATAACTTGTTTATCATCAGCAGCGACTTCTCACACTATCCCGCCTATAAAGACGCTTACAAGGCCGACGGCAAGACACGCGACGCCATATTGACCGGTGATGTGGAAAAGTTCATATTGGCAGTTGAGGAGAACCGTCGCAGCGGCATTCCCAACCTCTCGACCAGTGCTTGTGGCGAGGATCCTATTATCACGTTGATGCTGATGCTCAACCAGAACTACGATATCAAACATCTGCTCTATCAAAATTCTGGCGACATCGACCATCACGATCCGCGTAGGGTGGTGGGCTATCATGCCTTCGCATTCCTCAGAAAAGTCGCTGAGAAGAATATCTCCGCTCAAAAAAACTCTGCCGCTGCTACGGAACCGTTGACCACAGGCTTCACCCTGACCGATTCCGACAAGACCATGCTCAAGCAGATAGCCCGTGAGAGCATTATGGCAGGGCTTGATGGCAAGTCTTACCGTCCCGACAGTAAAGCCATCGCCGATTCCAATCCCACACTCACGAAGAAATGCGGTGCTTTTGTCACACTGACCCAGCGCGGACAATTGCGTGGTTGCATTGGTCTGATGAGCGGTTCGCTGCCCCTGTATGAGACTGTGGCCGAAATGGCACATTCCGCCGCCTTCGAAGATCCGCGCTTCGACCCGTTGCGTCGTGGAGAACTCGATAAGACCGACATTGAGATTTCTGTCATCACTCCGATGCGTCGCATCAAAACCATCGACGAGTTTGAGTTGCACCGCCATGGCATCTACATCAAGAAAGGCTACCGTAGCGGCACTTTCTTGCCCCAGGTGGCTGACGAGGTGAACTGGACCAAAGAGGAGTTCCTCGGTCACTGCTCGCGCGACAAGGCTGGTCTCGGTTGGAACGGTTGGCGCGACGCCGAACTTTACGTTTACGAAGCCATCGTGTTCTGAAACGAGTGTTTAGTGCTTAGGGTTGAGTGTTCCCATCTGTTCAATAGGTGAAAGCCGTTGTAGGATAATAAAGAGGAAATATATTCCCTTTCAGAGAGTCAGAGTGAGTTGGATTATGTACGAATGCCGATATTATCAGATGCGGGATGACGGAGTGGCGTTGTGCCAACTCTGTCCCCATCACTGCCACATTTTCCCGGGAAAGACGGGATTGTGCCGCAGTCGCCGCAATGTGGATGGCCGGCTCGTCAGCGAGGTTTATGGTCGGCCATGTTCCATCGCTGTTGACCCGATAGAGAAAAAGCCGCTCTATCATTTCCATCCCGGCACGACTTGTCTCTCCATCGCTTGCACAGGGTGCAATTTCCGCTGCCTGAATTGTCAAAACCATGACATCTCTCAGGCCTCGCCTTCCGAGGTGCGACACATCGACCTCAATCCCGAACAGGTGATTGATGTTTGCATTGAGCAACGGTGCCCGGGCATCGCCTATACCTACACCGAACCGCTCACATGGATAGAATACATGGCCGACACCGCACGGTTGGCGCATGAGCAGGGATTGTGGAACATTCTTGTCACAGCGGGCTATGTCTGTCAGGAGCCGCTTCGCGATTTGCTGCCCTATATCGATGCCGCCAATATCGACCTGAAGTCCTTCAGCGACAATACCTATCGTCGGGTGAGCGGAGGCTCTCTGCAGCCCGTGCTCGATACCATTCTTGCCATGCGCGACGCTGGCGTGTGGATAGAACTCACCAACCTGGTCATACCAGGCATCAACGACGACGCTGATAGCATACGCACCCTCTGCCGTTGGATGGCCGACAACCAATTGCATGACGTTCCGCTCCACTTCAGCCGTTTCTTCCCCCGCTATCGCATGAGCGACACCCCTCCCACGCCTGTCAGCACCCTGCGACAAGCCCGCCAAATCGCCCTCGACAACGGCATCCGCCATGTCTATCTCGGAAATGTTTAGGCATCCCTAACCACTTATCATAGTATTCCCATAAATCTCATAACATGCATAAAACCGCAATGAAAACAGCGACTTCAACCCCAACTGGTTTTCCCCTTCATTCGGAGGGGGGCTGGGGGAGACTCCTCCTCTTTTTTATTTCCCTAATATTCTCCGTTGCACTTCATGCGCAGGATACTGACAATTATGTGGTGAAAATCTCCTCGGGCATGGTCCGTGGTTTCAATCAGGAAGGCAGCATCGCTTTCTTGGGCATCCCCTATGCTCAGACCGAGCGATTCATGCCACCAAAAACCGTGAAACCTTGGTCGGGCATACGCGACTGTAATAAATGGGGACCGCAAGCCATGCAACGGGTATACGGCAGAAAACTCGGCGAGGACGAGATGTCGGAACAATGTACGGTGCTCAATGTATGGACCACCGACTTACATGCCAACAAACCCGTGATGGTGTGGTTGCATGGCGGCGGTTTCGATTCCGGCACCTCGGCGTGGAATCCTGGCATGAGTTTGGCGCAAAATGATGTGGTGGTGGTCGGTCTCAATCACCGGCTCAATATCCTCGGATTCCTCGATCTCAGCGCCTGTTCACCACGATACAAGGAATCGGCCAACGTCGGCATGCTCGATGTGGTGGCGGCCTTGCAATGGGTGCGCGACAACATACGGCAGTTTGGTGGCGACCCCACGAACGTGACCATCTTTGGCGAGTCGGGTGGGGGAGGCAAGGTCGGCACGCTCCTCTGTATGCCCGCCGCGCATGGATTGTTCCATAAGGCCATCATCATGAGCGGCACCATCCTCAATGTGAACACCAAGAGCATGAGCGAGGAGTTGGGCCAAGCAGTATTGCGTGAATTGGGCATCGACGCGGCACACATCGAGCGCATCAACGATGTGCCTTACGACACTCTCTATGCCGCCGGACAACGGGCCATGGCCGCCAGCATCGGCACACGTGCGCCCGGAACACCCATGATGTGGGGTTTCGGTCCCTCACCCGACGGTGTCAATCTGCTGCAACAGCCGTTCCAGCCTGGCTTTGCCGCCATCTCCGACGATATTCCCGTCCTCATTGGCACTACGTTCAACGAACTGCAGCGGTTGTCATATGACCGTCCGATGACTGAGGCGGAGGCCCGCGACGCTCTTCAAAAGACATTCGGCGACGATACCGACAACTACATTCGTACGTTCAAGACAACCTATCCCGACCGTACACCGCAAGACTGGCTGAGCATCGACTGGCTCTTCCGTCCGAAGACCATCATCACTGCCGACCACATTGCCACGCACCGCCCAGCGAAGACTTTCATGTATATGTTCACTTGGCGCTCGCCCGTCAATCAAGGCTCCGTGCATGGTCATGAACTGAAATTCTGTTTTAACACTCTACGCCACGGCAAAAACGAACTGCCTGAAGCCACCGCTGCTGACCAGCAATTGGCCGACCGCATGAGCCGTGTTTGGGCACAGTTCGCACACACTGGCGATCCCAATACGCCCGGCATTCCTCTCTGGCATCCCTACACACCGGAAAATGGTGAAATGATGATTTTCGACCATGACTGCCGCATCACCCACAATCCCGACCGCGCCCTTGAAGAAATCATCGACAAGCATTGCTTCCGCCAGTTGGATGAATTCCGACGGAAACAGGCTGAAAAGTAAGAAAGAAAACCACATTGGAGATTCCGGGCAATTTCGGTTGTCCGGAATTCCTTTTTTTCTATTCCGATTTCGTATCAAGGGAAAGAGAATTATGATACGTTTTCATACCTGTTCGTGAAAAACCATAAAGCAAACCATAGAAAAAAGAATACTTTCTTTTGTTCTGCTCTCATTTTTTTATATCTTTGCACCTAAATAGTGAAAAACCCAATAAACATACATTTATGACCAACAAAAAGTACGGACATTTCGATGATGAGCATCGCGAATATGTCATTACCGACCCGCAGACACCGTGGCCGTGGATTAACTATCTGGGCAATGAAGATTTCTTCTCGCTCATTTCCAACACCGCCGGAGGATATTCCTTCTACAAAGACGCGAAATTCCGCCGTTTGACACGTTACCGTTACAACGGGGTGCCGATGGACAATGGAGGACGCTATTTCTACATCAAAGACGGTGATACCGTATGGTCGCCGGGATGGAAACCCTGTAAGACGCCGCTCGATTTCTATGAGTGCCGTCATGGTATGAACTACACACGCATCACCGGACGGAAGGATGGGGTAGAGGCCAGCATCCTCTTCTTCGTGCCGCTCAAGACCTGGGGCGAGGTGCAGAAACTCACGCTCAAGAACGAATCGAAGGACGTGAAATCCATCAAACTCTTCTCATTCGAGGAGTGGTGTCTGTGGAATGCCGCCACCGACATGGAGAACTTCCAGCGCAATTTCTCGACCGGCGAGGTGGAGATCGAGGGCTCGGTCATCTATCACAAGACTGAATATCGCGAGCGCCGCAATCATTATGCCTTCTATGGAGTGAATGTGCCGGTGCAGGGCTTCGACACCGACCGCGAGACTTTCATCGGATTGTACAACGAGTTTGCCTGTCCTGACGCTGTGATGGAAGGCCGTCCGCGCAACAGTCATGCCCACGGCTGGAGCCCCATCGCCTCACATTACATCGAGGTGACGCTGCAACCGGGCGAGGCTAAAGATTTCATCTTCCTTTTGGGTTATGTTGAAAACGAACAGGAGGAGAAATTCGCTGCACATCAGGTCATCAACAAAGACAAGGCGAAAGCCATGTTGGCATGTTTCGACACAACAGAAAAAGTGGACGCAGCCTTTGCCGAACTCAATGCTTATTGGGACAGCCTGCTCAATATCTACAATGTGGAGACGGGCAATGACAAACTCGACCGCATGGTCAATATCTGGAACCAGTATCAGTGCATGGTCACCTTCTGTATGTCGCGCTCGGCATCGTTCTTCGAGAGCGGCATCGGACGTGGCATGGGATTCCGCGATTCCAATCAGGATCTCGTGGGCTTTGTCCATCAGATACCTGAGCGTGCCCGTCAACGCATCATTGACATCGCCTCGACACAGTTCCCCGACGGTGGTTGTTACCATCAATACCAGCCGCTCACCAAGCGTGGTAACAACGATATCGGCGGCGGATTCAATGACGATCCCTGCTGGCTCATTTTCGGCACCGTGGCTTATATCAAGGAGACGGGCGATTTCACCATACTCGACGAGATGGTGCCCTTCGACAATCAGCCCGGTTCCGAGGTGACATTGTTTGAGCATCTTCGCGTGTCGTTCGACCATGTGATCAACAACCTCGGTCCACATCGTCTGCCCCTTATCGGACGTGCCGACTGGAACGACTGCCTCAACCTCAACTGCTTCTCATGGGATCCCAATGAGAGTTTCCAGACCACCGAGAACAAGAGTGAAGGCTCGAAGGCTGAGTCAGTCATGATAGCCGGACTGTTTGTCGTCACCGGTAAGGACTATGTGGCACTATGCCGCCGCACCGGACGCGACGAGGAGGCCGACCGCGCCCAGAAGCACGTCAACGCGATGGAAGAGGCTGTGAAACAACACGGATGGGATGGCGAATGGTATCTTCGCGCTTACGATTTCTTCGGCAATAAGATTGGTTCCGACGAGTGTGAGGAGGGTAAAATCTTCATCGAATCGCAGGGATGGTGCGCCATGGCTGGCATCGGTCTGGAAGAGGGTCTCGTAGGCAAGGCACTCGACAGTGTGAAAGAGCGTCTGGAATGTGAGCATGGCATCGTGCTCAACAACCCCGCCTTCACCACCTATCATGTCGAGATGGGCGAGATTTCGTCTTACCCCGAAGGATACAAGGAGAATGCCGGCATCTTCTGCCACAACAACCCGTGGGTCATCATCGGCG
>CAMJAO010000090.1 GCA_946403615.1 uncultured Prevotellaceae bacterium | reverse complement strand
TTACCCCCTCCGTGAGGGGTTATCATTGATACGTTTGAAAGATTCCTCATATAAATAATTTTGACATATGGATATATCAGTAGTTATACCCTTATATAACGAAGAAGAGTCACTCCCAGAGTTGTATGACTGGATAGAGCGGGTGATGCATGAGCACCAGTTCAGTTACGAAGTGTTGTTTATCAACGACGGCTCCACCGACCATTCTTGGGATGTGATAGAAAAACTTGGCGCAGAGCATGAAGAAGTGCGCGGCATCAAGTTCCGTCGTAATTACGGCAAGAGCCCCGCCCTCTTTTGCGGTTTCAAGGAAGCCCAAGGCGACGTTGTCATCACGATGGATGCCGATTTGCAGGATTCCCCTGACGAGATACCCGAATTGTACAGGATGATTACAGAAGACGGCTACGACTTGGTTTCGGGCTACAAGCAGAAACGCTATGACCCGCTGTCAAAGACCATTCCCACGAAATTGTTTAACTGGACCGCCCGCAGAATCAGCGGCATCAAGAACCTGCACGACTTTAACTGCGGTTTGAAAGCCTATCGCAAGGACGTGGTGAAGAACATCGAGGTATATGGCGAGATGCACCGTTATATCCCCTATCTGGCAAAGAATGCCGGTTTTGACAAGATTGGCGAGAAAGTGGTGCAGCATCAGGCGCGCAAATACGGCAAATCGAAATTCGGTCTGAACCGTTTCATCAACGGTTATCTGGACCTTCTCACATTGTGGTTCCTGAGTACATTCGGCCGCAAGCCTATGCACGTTTTCGGATTCTTGGGCAGCATCATGTTCCTCATCGGTTTCATCGCCGTGGTGATACTCGGTGCAGACAAACTCATTGCCTTGGCTCGCCACGTGCCTATGCGCCTGATTACCGACTCGCCCTATTTCTATCTTGCCCTGACGATGATGATCATCGGCACGCAGTTGTTCTTGGCTGGATTCTTGGGCGACCTTATCAGCCGCAACTCATCCGGTCGCAATGACTATCAAATAGAAAAAGTGATCAGATGCGAAAAATAATCCCCCTGTTGGTATTCTTGTCACTGTTGGGCGCCTGCTCCTCCATTGACTGCCCGCTGAACAACACCGTCTATGCGGTGTATACGCTCAGCGGTGAAGTACAGTCATTGCCAGACACCCTCACCATCAGTACAAAACGCCACGACGGCCGCGACACCATTCTACTCAACAGAGTCGTCAACGCCAAGGATTTCAAGTTGCCGATGAGTTATAACGGCGACCAAGACATGATTATACTGTCAATGACAGACACCCTTCATGTGACGTGCACTGACACCATCACCATCACCAAGACCAACGACCCGCATTTCGAGTCAGTAGATTGCGCACCTGTATTTTTCCATACTCTCAAAGGAGTCAATTTTACGACGCATACCATATCCGAGGTGACCATCTCAAAACCGCTTGTCAATTATGAAACGACGGAAACGAATCTGTATATCGTCTTTAAGCCTCGTGATTAGTCTGTTACTTCTGTGTCCGACCCATTCTTTTGGACAAGAAGAGGGGACCCGTCCCCACAGAACAGGCAAGACGCATATCAAGAGCGAGGAGCCTCTTCCCCAAAAAGCGGGCAAGAAGGGCTCCAAGGTGATGATGTCTGAAGCCAAGGACAGTGTGGCTTGGTTCAACGGCATTGCCGTGTCTTTTGATGTCGTGGGACTTTTGCAATTGGCATTGAGCGATTATGGCCAGTATGAAGCGGCATTGCGCGTGCATGTGAAAGACCGTTTCTTCCCCGTTCTCGAATTGGGGTATGGAAAGGCATCGCATGATGACGATGTGACACAAATCTCCTATCGTTCGAAAGCGCCCTACGGACGTATTGGCCTAGACATCAACGTATTGAAGAATAAATTCGACGATTACCGAGTCTACGGGGGATTGCGCTATGCGTTCACATCATTCAAATACGACGTATGGCATCCTGACATTCAAGACCCTTGGTGGGGTGGTACGAAGGAATATAGCGCCTATGATGTGAAATGTCATCAGCACTGGGCAGAACTGGTTTTAGGTGTTGACGCGAAGATAGCCGGACCTGTACGCCTGGGCTGGTCAGTACGTTATCGCCGCCGCCTCTCGTCAGATGAAGGTCCGTTGGGCAATGCCTGGTATGTTCCGGGCTATGGTCTTTCCGACAGCAGTAACTTAGGAGGGACGTTTAATGTTATCTTTGAGATTTGAGGTTTGAGATTTGAGATTTGAGGTTAGGTTTGATTGAATACGCATCATGGAAAAACAGGACCGTAAGAAACAACTGATATGGCAGTTGCCGTTTTTATTGTTATTGGTGGTTGGCACCGTTCTGATAGTGAAACAGCATCATGACATGCCTTATCATCAAGACGAGGGAATGGTGTTTGGCACCGTTTACCACATTACCTACCAAAGCGATAAACCCCTGAAGGAGGAGATTGAGGCCGAGTTGAAGAAAGTGGATATGGCATTATCGCCATTCAACAAGGAATCGACCATCACGCATGTGAACAACAATGACGACGTGAAGGCTGGCGACGATAAGATGTTTCGCGAGGTGTTTGAGTTGGCGCAGACCATTTCTAAAGCCACTGACGGCGCTTTCGACATCACTGTCGCCCCTCTGGTCAACGCATGGGGATTTGGTTTTAAGAACGGCATTGAGCCTGATGCGAAACAAGTGGACAGTCTGAAAGCACTGATAGGTTATGAGAAGGTATCATTGGGGAGCGACGGCAAGGTGAGAAAAGCCGACCCGCGCATGATGCTTGATTGCAGTGCCATCGCCAAAGGTTACGGTTGCGACGCCGTAGGCCGTCTGTTGCGTTATCATGACGTGGAGAATTTCATCGTAGAGATAGGCGGCGAAGTAGTATCGCGCGGCAAGAACAGCCAAGGCAATCCTTGGCGCGTGGGCGTGGCCAAACCAACCGATGACACCTTGGCTGTAAGCAATGAGCGTGAAGCCATCATCAATGTGACCGATATGGCATTGGCCACCAGCGGCAACTACCGCAATTTCTATTATAAAGACGGTAAGAAATTGGCCCACACTATCGACCCTAAGACGGGCTATCCCGTGCAACACAATATCTTATCTGCCACGGTGCTGGCCAAGAATTGCGCCACCGCCGACGCATACGCCACCTCGTTTATGGTCATGGGACTTGACAAGGCGAAGGAGGTGTTAGCCTCGCATTCTGAACTCATGGCGTACCTTATTTACACTGACGAGAAAGGGCAGTATGCCGTATGGTATTCTCCAAAGTTGGAGAAGAAAATCACCCATTAACAAAAGCGCCATGCCTGTTGACGGTCAGATATTCAACCGACTGCTCACGCTCCCTTTGTTTCAGGGCATGAGCCGCAGCCATTTACAAGAAGTGGTGGCACACACCCGTTTGGGCTTTTCCCAACACGATGAGGGCACAGTCGTGGTGCGCCGAGGCGACCGTTGCACACATCAACGCTTTCTTGTAGGCGGCACACTCATTGCTGAAAGCGAATCAGACACAGGCGAGTACAGCATGCGCGAGACCATTGCCGCCCCTTATCTTTTGCAACCAGAACGTTTGTTTGGCCTGACCCAAAATTACACCTATACTTTCACAGCACACCATCATAGCCAAATATTGGAAATCAGCAAAGACGAGATGGTGCGTCTATGTGCCAAATTTGATATTTTCCGAACCAATCTGCTGAATATCCTTACCACCCAAAGTCAGCGAGCTGCTGACGAGCCGTGGCATGAACCCGCCAGAACACTTCCTGATAAGATTTCACATTTTATCATGTCTCACAGTCTTCAGCCCACCGGTGAGAAATGGTTGCATATCAAGATGGAAACCCTAGCCCGCCATATCGGAGAAAGCCGTCTGAACGTGTCGCAGCAATTGCGCCATTGGGAACGTGAGGGAATCATCCAATTGAGCAGGAATAATATTTTCATTCCTAACGGATTGAGGTTAGAGAATTATTAGCAATCCTTTATTGTGCTTGTGACGAACCATTTCGGCGCATATATGTATCACGCCGATTGGGTCTGGAACGCCGCTCTTGTGTATCATTATAGCCTGGGCGAAGAGTTTTACGATTGTATGTTCCGCTCTTCACATTATTGGACGATGCAGTGGCAACTCCATTGGGCGTAGGGGTGAGATACATATCTGACAAATTTGGATAACCCTTTGCTGCCATGAGCGAATTCCAAGCGGCCGGCAAATCAATGCTGACAGTAGAAAAACCGCCACCAGGCATTGTCTGAACCTTATTTCGCGAAACATCGCCCGTAATGATGAAGGCTGTGGTGCCTTTCTGCATGGTGGGAATGGTAATCATGGTTGAAGCATCTGTGTCATACCAAATGGGAGTGGTCGTCTGCTCGCCTTCTTCCGTTTTTACGATGTGGCTCATGTATTGGTTAAATGTGTGTTCCCCACCATCCTTTCGACCTCCAGCATTGGCGTAATAATTGGCAAATGCCCTTTCATATGCAGGGCGCCGAGAATTCTCTATCAGGGCATCTTCCAATTTTCCGATTGTAGGATAAGCATCTTTTAGAATATTTGCCACAGGTTCGGTCATGAGTACCACGCGATTAGTAAACTGCTTTCCACTACCCAACGCGAACTGACACCGCTCGGAGATGTCCCACGCCATGAGTTGCATCACCCGTTCCGGTTCTATGGTGGATGGAGCCATATTGTTTCCCCACATCAGAGCCGACGCCAAAGTAACGGTGTTGTCGTTGATAGAATATCCCACCTGTTCATTCCAAGTCTGCCACCCCACGCGATTGCAAGCCTGCTCATCCTCTACGAGGCACCACGGCTGCAAATAACCAAACGTGCCCATTCTGTTCAGACCAACATAGTAACCGGCAAGGTTCATCAACGCCAGCGACATGAAACGGCCCAGCGACGTGTTAGCGGCGCTGTTGATTTCGCCTTGTCCGCTACTGATGCCCAACTGACGTGCGACAGGGCCATTGAGCCATGCATAGGGAACCCAAGCATGCGTACTGCCAAGCGTACGGCGGAAATCGCCCCCTCCCATGGCTTTCGTCATGGCGATAAGAATGGGCATGTACTCGGGTTTACATCCCGCCATACAAGCATTGACAGCCACATGCCAAGTGGTGGTGGCACGGAACGCACCAGGCAGCACAGCAATGGTCTCATCCCACGCATGGTCTGTGTAGTCGAGGTATTCGAGCACTTTTTCATAAACAGGCGGATAGAACGGAGTGCCATCACTCCACCCCATCGTTGCGAAATGGGCATAAATCTCATCGAGAGAGCCATGGAAGACATCATCGGTAATGCCCTGTGTGTTCTTTGTCGAAGCATACTCATCGGACTGGATTGGAGTAGTAAGAGCCGACACTATTTGTGGCCATGTCACATCACGGGTGTTCGCGATGAGTTGTTGTTCGGTATGGGAGGCAAAGGCACCTGGATAAACCGCCACTCGCAACACAGGAACGCCATTATTACGTGCGGTATAACGGGCCTCCACATCAAAACCGGGAGCGGTGACGATAACCGACGGAATACCTAACTTTTCGGCAACTATACATGAGCCTGTCTCTTTCGGTGTACAAATACCGCAGCCCCCGTTTCCTGCTATGACAGCATCCACTTTCAGGTCCATGAGCCTTTGGCGAAATTGTTCCGTACCCTGTCGTGTGATGCCTGGAGCTGGATACGGTCCGGCAATAGGCAGTTCATCGTACATGACGACCTTGGCCGTAGGATAGTTCGCCATAATCAGCCGTCGCAGTTCTTGATGCGTTATGTTATACATAAAATCCTCGCCTACGATGGCAATAGTTTTACCTTCAAGTGTCGCCAAACGCGGAGACATTTCGATTGGCTCCACCGTCGATAAGCCCACCGGGCACACCACGTTGAACTTTACTGTTCCATTAGCATCTGGACCACACGACTCATCGCACACGAAACGGTCATTCTGAGCCTGGTTATCAAACGAAAAAGCTAAGAAGCCCATCAACAATAATAGAAATCGCATATAATAAGTTTCTTTTTTGATTTGTCATTTACCCCCAATCGGTTATTAGACTATTACGAGCTAATAACCGATTAGGCTTTTATTTTTTGACTCAAAAACAGGCAGAAAGTAAAAACTGACTAATATTTTTTAACGATATCAGTTTAGGGCCTTATTCCCTCCATTTGTCATTTGCTGCCGATATAGAGCAGGAGCATGCTGAGGAGAACGAGGGCGAGGTCGAAGGCTTTGGCGCGGAGATTCTTCTCATGAAAGAAGATGGCTCCGAATAAGAACGAGACAACGACACTGCCACGTCGAATCATTGACACGACAGAAATCATCGCCCCGGGAATGCTCAGTGAATAAAAATACAGGAAATCGGCTGCAGAGAGAAAGATGCTTACAAAGATAATGGCCCGATTCCATTGGAACGGAGTGGTTTGATGACGTTTCGGCCACCATAAGAGTATGAGCATCAAACCCATCATACCACACTGATAGATGTTGTACCACGACTGCACCATCATGCGGTCGAGCCCTACCCCGCCATTTTCAGGCGGCGCCATGAGGTATTTGTCATAGAGTCCGCTCACAGCCCCTAAAAACGACGCCAAGACGATGAAATAAATCCATCGGTCATGCTTGAAATCAATTCCTTCTTTTTTTCCGGCTTTGCTCAACATGAAAAAGGAAATGACGGCAATAATGACACCAGCCCATTGCCACAGATTAAGCCGCTCGCCAAAGACCAGCAGCGCACCAATCAGGACCATGACAGGTCGTGTGGCATTGATGGGTCCGACGATGGTTAAAGGCAGGTGCTTGATACCGAAATAACCGAAAAGCCATGAGGACAACACAATGACACTCTTCAAAAGGATATACCTGTGTTCGTGCCATCCTCCCTGCGACATGCTGAAAGCTGTTCCTTGCAGTGCGTCGGAATGACAATTGATAATAATGAACGGCAAAAAAATGAGCGAGCAAAACAACGTATTGAGAAACAATACGGGAATGACTGCATTGTCCTTTAACGCTATTTTCTTAAAGGTGTCATAACAACCTAAAAGCACAGCAGACAGAAATGCGAAAACAATCCACATGAGGGACTATAAAGTTTGAGATTTGAGGTTTGAGATTTGAGGTTTGGGATTTGAGGTTTGGGATTACTGTAGGGAGATAGGGGAAGAATATTTATGAGGGTTAATCATAAGAAACGCTTTCGAGGAAAAGGGCGTGAGGAGGCATGCTCTCGCCAGCATCGGTCCGTCGCCGCGATTCCACAACATCACGGAAATCATCTACCGTGATACGGCCTCGCCCCACATCTATGAGCGTGCCTGTGACCGCGCGCACCATGTTTCTCAAAAAACGGTTGGCAGTAATCACAAAATACCACTGATGATCAGAGACTTGCACCCACTCGGCTCGAGTAACTTTGCAGAGGGTAGTTTTGACATCTGTATGGCTTTTGCAGAAAGCCGCGAAATCATCATATTCGAGCAATGTAGCCGCCGCCTCATTCATTTTCTCGAAATCGAGGTCATAATGCATCTCAAATGAGAAATGCCTCAAAAATGGATCTTTGCGTGTATGGATGTAATAATGATAGGTCCTGGCCGTGGCACTGAAACGCGCATGCATATCTTGAGACACTTCCCAAATGTTGGCGATAGAAATGTCGCGCGGCAAGAGCCGATTCAGTTTGTATGCCAACTGATGTGCGTCGAGAGGCTGTTCCACGTCGAAATGCGCCACCATCTGACGGGCATGAACACCGGCATCGGTCCGCCCCGCCCCCGTCACTTCGACCGGGATACGGAGAATGGTAGAGACAGCCTGTTGTAACCGCTCCTGCACAGACATACCGTGGGCAATATCTGCCAGCAGCGCCATGTCACG